>JARGGE010000019.1 GCA_029210865.1 Trueperaceae bacterium | reverse complement strand
CTGCCCACCCACGACGCCCCCGAAGGCGCCTACGGGCGGATGCGCGAGCGCTCGCCCGGCAAGGACACGACCACCGGTCACTGGGAGTTCATGGGGGTCGAGCTCAGCCAGCCCTTCCGGACCTACGAGCGCTTCCCGGACGCCGTCATGGCCGCCTTCGACGCCGCCACCGGCCGGCCGCACCTGGGCAACAAGCCGGCGTCCGGCACGACGATCCTGGACGAACTGGGCGCCGAGCACCTCGCCACCGGCGCGCCGATCGTCTACACGAGCGCGGACAGCGTCTTCCAGGTCGCCGCCCACGTCGACGTCGTCCCGCTCGAGACCCTCTACGCCTGGTGCCAGGCGGCGCGGGAGCTACTGGTGGGCGACGTCGCGGTGGCGCGCGTGATCGCGCGGCCCTTCGACGGCGCGCCCGGCTCCTGGCGCCGGCGCCATGGCGACCGCAAGGACTTCGCCGAGGTCCCGCCGCACGCGACCGTGCTCGACGCGCTGGTGGCTGCCGGCCGCGAGGTCGTGGGCGTCGGCAAGATCCCTGACCTCTTCGCCCACCGCGGCATCACCCGTAGCATCCACACCGAGGACGACGACGACGGCGTGACCCGCACCGTCGAGGCGCTGCGGGGCGGCGTCGATGGCCTGGTCTTCGCCAACCTGGTCGGCTTCGACGCGCTCTACGGCCACCGCCGCGACCCCGCCGGCTACGCGACCGCCTTGGCCACCTTCGACGCCCGCCTGCCGGAGCTGCGCGCCGCGCTCGGCCCCGACGACGTGCTGATCCTGACGAGCGACCACGGCAACGACCCCACCTGGTCGGGCACCGACCACACGCGCGAGCACGGGCTCCTGCTCGTGGCGGGGCCCGGCGTGGTGCCGCGCCCGATCCCCACGCGCGACGGCTTCGCCGACCTGGGCGCCACCGTCGCCGAGCTGCTGGGCGTCGCCTGGCACGGCGCCGGCACGTCCTTCGCCAAGTCGCTGTACACGCGCCCCTACTGACGCGCGCGGCCGACGACGCCGTTCGCCCGCTTGCGAAGGGGGCGGCCCCGTGTCGGGGACCTAGAGGCGCTTCGCGCCCACGGTCCCCGACACGGGGCCGCCCCCGCGCCGACATGGCGAACGGTCAGTCGGCGACGAGCTCGATGTACGCCTCTTGCGTGGCGTCGCCGCGGCGGGTGCCGAGGCGGTAGATGCGGGTGTAGCCGCCGGGGCGGCTCGCGTAGCGCGGCGCGATCTCGTCCATCAGCTTGCGCAGGACGTCGTTGTCGTGCACGTCGCGAGCGACGAGGCGGCGGGCGTGGAGGTCGCCACCGCGAGCGGTGGTGATCAGCTTCTCGACGAAGGGCTGGAGGTTCTTGGCCTTCGTGAGGGTGGTCTTGATGCGGCCGTGGCGGAACAGCGCGGTGGCCTGCGATCGCGCGAGCGCGATGCGGTGGCTGCTGTTCATGTTCAGCTTGCGGCCGGCGGACAGGTGGCGCATCGGTTACTCCTTGAGCTTCAGGCCGCTGGCCGCGAGGCGTTCCTTGATCTCCTCGAGGCTCTTCTCCCCGACGCCGCCGACCTTCTTGAGGTCGCGCTCGCTGAGCGCGAGCAGGGCGTTGACGGAGTCGATGCCCTCCTCTTGCAGCGAGTGCAGCACACGCGAGGAGAGTTGCAGGCTCTCGAGGCTCATCAGGACCGGTTCGGGCGCCGCCGGGGCGGCGTCGGGGGCCTTGGTGGGGATGGTCATGACCGGGACCTGGTCGGGTTCGAGCTCGGTCGACTCCAGGCTGAAGACGTTCAGCTGGGTGCGCAGGGTCTCGACCGCGTGGTCGAGCGCCGTGCGCGGGTCGACGGAACCGTCGGTCCAGACGCGCAGCACGAGCCGGTCGAGGTCGGTCTTCTGGCCGACGCGGGTGTCCTCGACGCGGTAGGCGACGCGCCGCACCGGGGTGAAGAGCGCGTCGACGGGGATCGAGTTGATCCGGTCCTTGGTGCCGTGGATGTCGGCGGGCACGTAGCCGACGCCGGGCTCCACGCGCACCTCCATGACCAGCTTGCCGCCCTCGCCGAGCGTGGCGACGTGCAGCTCGGGGTTGATGACCTCGGCGCCCAGGGGAACGTCGAAGTCGGCCGCGGTCACCGGGCCGGGCGTCTCCTTGCGGAGCGTCAGGGTGACCGGGTCGTCGTCGTGCAGCTTCACGACCAGCTCCTTGAGCTGGAGGATGATCTGCATGACGTCCTCGACGACGCCGGGGATGGTCGAGAACTCGTGGAGCACGTCCTCGACGTAGACGCTGGTCACGGCGGTGCCGGGCACCGACGAGAGCAACAGGCGCCGCAGCGGGTTGCCGAGGGTGACGCCGAACCCGCGCGCCAACGGCTCCACGACGAACTCGCCGTAGGTGGGCGTGGTCTTGGCCTTGAACTCGGGGATGATCTGCACCGTGGTCTCCGTCCCGATCAACGCGAGTAGTACTCGATGACCTGGAGCTCGTTGACCGGCACGACGACGTCTTCCCGCGAGGGCCGGTGCTTGAAGGTCCCCTTCATCGCATCCGCGTCGAACTCGAGCCAGGGGTGGGGCTTGCCGCGCTTGCGCGCCTCGAGGTTCTCGCGGATGAACTCGTTCTTTTTGGCGTTCGCGTGCACCTCGACGACGTCGCCCGGCTCGCAGCGGTACGACGGGATGTCGACGCGCTTGCCGTTGATCAGGATGTGGCCGTGGGCCACGAACTGCCGCGCCTGCCGGCGGGTGCTGGCGATGCCCATGCGGTACACGACGTTGTCGAGCCGCGACTCGAGGAGCTGCAGGAAGACCTGGCCGGTGGCGCCGGTCTTCTTCGACGCCTCCTCGAAGAGGTTCCGGAACTGCTTCTCGCTCATGTTGTAGTAGAAGCGCAGCTTCTGCTTCTCGCGCAGACGCACCGCGTAGTCGGAGGGCTTGCGGCGGCGGCGCTGGCCGTGCTGGCCGGGGGGGTAGGGGTGGCGCTCCAGGTACTTCTGGACCTTCGGCGACTCCACCAGGTTCACGCCTTCGCGGCGGCTGATCTTGACGACCGGACCTCGGTATCGACCCATGGTTTCTCCTTCCGTCCGATCAGCGCAGCTTGCGCTTGCGTGGGCGGCAGCCGTTGTGGGGGCTGGGGGTGTCGTCGACGATCGTGCGCACGTTCACGCCGGTCCCTTGGATCGACCGGATGGCCTGCTCCCGGCCGGAGCCGGTGCCGCGGATCACGATGTCGAGCTGCGAGAGGCCCATGTTCTGGGCCTTGCGGGTGGCGTCGGCGGCCGCGAGCTGCGCGGCGTACGGGGTGCCCTTCTTGGAACCCTTGTAGCCGATGCTGCCGGACGAGGACCAGGCGACGGTGTTGCCGTCCATGTCCGTGATCGTGACGATCGTGTTGTTGTAACTCGCGTGGATGAAGGCCTTGCCTTCCGCGAGCGAGCGCTTGACGCGCTTCTTGGTGGTCTTGGTGGGCTTCGCCATGTCTGCTCAGGGTCCCCTTACTTCTTCGGCGCCTTCTTCTTGCCGGCGACGGTGCGGCGCGGACCCTTGCGGGTGCGGGCGTTCGTCTTGGTCGATTGGCCGCGCACGGGGAGCCCGCGGCGGTGGCGAAGGCCGCGGTAGCAGCCGATGTCCATGAGGCGCTTGATGTTGAGCTGGACCTCGCGGCGGAGGTCGCCCTCGACCTTGAAGCTGCGGTCGACGATCTCGCGGATCTTGGCGACGTCGGTCTCGGCCAGGTCCTTGACCCGGATGTCGGGATCGACGCCGGCTTCGGCGAGGATCTGCTTCGAGCGCGAGAGCCCCACCCCGTAGATGTAGGGGAGCGCGTGTTCGACGCGCTTCTCACGCGGGAGGTCGGTGCCTGCGATGCGAGCCATGCCTTATCCCTGCCTCTGCTTGTGCTTCGGGTTGACCGAGCAGATCACGTAGACCCGCCCGTGGCGACGGATCACCTTGCACTTGTCGCACATGGGTTTGACGGACGCGCGGACCTTCATGTTCGGTCTCCTACTTCCGGTAGACGATGCGACCCTTTTCAGGATCGTAGGTGCTGATCTCGATGACCACCCGGTCGCCCGGGAGGATGCGGATGTAGTGCCGGCGCATCTTGCCGCCCACGTGGGCGAGGATCTCCGGACCGGCGTCCAACTGGACCAGGAAGGTCGTGTTGGGCCGCGCTTCGACGACGACGCCTTCGGTGCGGATCGTGTCTTGCGTCGTCTCCTCGTCGCGGCGCGCCTTGGGGGGCCCGGTGAATCTTCGTCGCGCCATGCCTACCTCCTCGGGGCCGCGGCGACCGCCGTGGCCCGATCCGTGCGTGCGGTGAGCACCCAGGGGCCGTCTTCGGTGACGGCGACCGTGTGCTCGACGTGGGCGGCCAGCGATCCGTCCGCGGTGGAAGCGGCCCAGCCGTCGTCCCCGACGACCACCCGGGTGGAGCGGGTGGACACCATCGGCTCGATCGCGAGGACGAGGCCGGGGCGTAGGACGGGACCCGTGCCGGCGCGGCCGTAGTTGGGCACCTCGGGGTCCTCGTGGAACGCCCGGCCGATGCCGTGACCCACGAACTCGCGGACCACCCAGAAACCCTCCGCTTCGACGACGGCCTGGATGGCCGCGGACACGTCGCCGAGGCGATGGCCGACCTGCGCCGCCTCGATGCCGGCCACGAGGGACGCCTCGGTGGTGGCGATCAGGCGACGTGCCTCCTCGGGGACCTCGCCGATGGGGAAGGTGCGCGCCAGGTCGGCGGCGAACCCCCGGTAGAAGGTGCCGATGTCGACGGACACGATGTCACCGTCGGCGAGGCGGCGATCGTCCGGGATGCCGTGGACGACCACCTCGTTCACCGAGGTGCACAAGGTGCCGGGGTACGGCGGCGTACCGTGACCGCCTCCGTAGCCCTTGAAGGCCGGACGTCCGCCGCGCGAGACGATAGCATCCTCGGCGATGGCGTTCAACTCGCGGGTCGTGACCCCGACGCCCACCGCGGCGGCCACGGCGTCCATCGCCTCGCGGTTGACGCGGGCGGCCTCGGCCATGACCTCGAGCTCGGCGCGGCGCTTGATCTGGATCACGCCAGCGCCTCGTGGATGCGTTCGGTGACGGTGTCCATCGAGCCGACGCCGTCGACGGTCGCGAGCTTGTCCTGCGCGTCGTAGTAGTCGAGGAGCGGTTTGGTCTGCTCGTGGTAGACGACCATGCGGTTGCGGATGGTGGCCTCGTTGTCGTCCGAGCGCCCCTCGACCTCCGCGCGCTGCAGCACCCGGCGGACGAGCTCGTCGTCGGGGACGTCGAGCGACACCGCGGCGGTCACCGCCGCGCCCTGATCGGCGAGCAGCGCGTCGAGGGCGGCCGCTTGCGCGGCCGTGCGGGGGAAGCCGTCGAACAGGAAGCGGATGCGCTCGGCGGCCTCGACCTCGGCGCGCACCATGCCGACGATCACGTCGTCGGGCACGAGGTCGCCCGCGTCCATGATCGCCTTCGCGCGCTTGCCGAGCTCGGTGCCGGCGCCGACGTGGGCGCGCAGCATGTCGCCGGTCGAGAGCTTGGTGAGCCCTCGGGCCACCGCGACCCGGGTCGCCTGGGTGCCCTTGCCGGCGCCGGGGGGGCCCATCAGGAGCACCACCTCGGCAGCCTTGGCCGCGTCGCCCGCCATCAGAAGCGCCGCCCGCGACCGCGGATGCGGCCCTTGGAGACGAAGCCCTCGTAGTGCCGCATCATCAGTTGCGACTCGAGTTGGCGGAGCGTGTCGAGCGCGACGCCCACCATGATCAGGAGGCCGATGCCCGAGAAGACGAACGAGAGCTGGCCCGCACCCGTGAGCCACGCCAGCGCCTGCGGCAGCGCGTTGACGGCGCCCAGGAAGAGCGCCCCCCACAGCGTGATGCGGCCGGTGATGCGGGCGAGGTGGTCGGTGGTCGGCTGACCGGGGCGGACGCCGGGGACGAAGCCGCCGTACTCCCGGAGGTTCTCCGAGATGCGTCGCGGGTCGAAGCTGATCTGCGTGTAGAAGTAGGTGAAGGCGACGATCAGCACGGTGGAGAACAACAGCCCCTGCCACTGGGCGGGGTTGAACCACGCGCCGATGGACTGCAGCCACAGGATCTCGGGGAACGAACCGATCAGCGTCTGCGGCAGGATCAGGATCGAGACCGCGAAGATGATCGGGATGACGCCGGCGGCGTTCAGGCGCAACGGGATGTACGTCGACTGCCCGCCCATCACCTTGCGGCCCACGACCTTGCGCGCGTACTGCACCGGGATCCGGCGCTCGGCCTGCTGGACGAGCACCATGCCCGAGATCGCGACGATCAGGAGCGCGAAGAAGATGATCAGGCCGAAGACGTTGGCCTCACCGCGACTGATCAGCGCGAACTGCTGCGAGAGGGCGCCCGGGAAGGCGGCCACGATGCCGGCGTAGATGATCAGCGAGATGCCGTTGCCGATGCCGTGCTCGGTGATCTTCTCGCCGAGCCACATGACGGTGGCCACCCCGGCGACCTGGGTGAACAGGACCACGAGCCAGAAGAACGGGCCGTTGGCCCAGCCGATCTGCAACGCCCCGGAGGGCCCGAGCAGCGCGATCGCGAGGAACACCGACTGCACCGCGGCCAGACCGACCGCGCCGAAGCGGGTGTACTGGGTGATCTTGCGGCGCCCCTCTTCCCCTTCCTTCGCCAGCTTCTCGAGCGGCGGGTAGGTGGAGGTAAGGAGCTGGATGATGATGCTCGCCGTGATGTACGGGATGACCCCGAGGGCGGCGATCGAGAAGACCTCGAAGTTGCCCCCGGAGATGAAGTTCAGCAGCGTGAAGACGTCGCCCTGACCGAAGGCCCCTTCGCGGAGCCGGTCGATGTCGATACCCGGCGTGGGGATGAACACCATCAGCCGGTAGACCGACAACAGGCCGATCGTCACGAGCAGCTTCGCCCGCAGGTCCGGAATGACGAGCGCATTCCGAAAGGCGGCGAGCATCAGGCGGTCTCCTCGGCGCCCGCGTCGGCGTCGCCCGCGTCGGCGACTCCGGCGTGGACGTCGGGCACGTCGCCCTCGTCGAGCTCCTCGTCGCCGACGAGCACGACGACGCTACCGCCGGCGGCGGCCACCGCGGCCGCGGCCCCGGCGCTGCAGGCATCGACCTCGACGGTCAGGCCCTTGACCTCGAGCACGCCGTCGCCCAGCAGCTTGATCGGCCGCGTGACGTGGCGCACCAGGCCCGCGACGACGAGCGCGATCGCGTCGACCGTCTCGCCCTCCTCGAAGCCGTTGAGGTCGCCGACGTTGACGATCTGGTACTCGAGCTTGACCTTGGTGAAGCCGCGCTTGGGCAGCCGCATGATCAGGCGCGAGCGGCCGCCTTCCCAGCCGGCGCCCTGGCTGAAGCCCGAGCGGCTCGACTGGCCCTTCTGACCGCGGCCGGCGGTCTTGCCCCGGCCGCTGCCGAGGCCGCGGCCGACGCGCTTCCGCGTCTTCTTGCTGCCGGGCGCGGGCTTGAGTTCGTTCAGTTTCACGCCTTCGCCTGCCCTTCGATGCGGAGGAGGTAGGAGACCTTGTTGACCATGCCGCGGACGTCGCGGGTGTCGGCCACCTCGCGGACGTCGCCGGTCTTGCGCAGACCGAGCGCGTACACGGTGTCGCGCTGGTCCTTCTTGACGCCGATCAGGGAGCGTACGAGCGTGATCTTCATTCCGCCCGCTCCCGCTCCCGTTTCGACTCCTCGTACGTCTTGAGCTGCTTGAGCCCGTCGATCACGGCGTACGCCACGTTCGTCTGGTTGCGCGAACCGAGCTCCTTGGTGAGCAGGTTGCGGTAGCCCGCGAGCTCGACGATCGCGCGCGGCACGGAGCCGGCGATGACGCCGGTACCGGCGCCCGCGGGCTTGAGCATGACCGACGAGGTGCCGTGCTGGCCCTGCACCTCGTGGGGGATGGTGCCGGGCTCTTCGATCGGCACGTCGATCAGGTTGCGCCGCGCGACGTACTGGCCCTTCTGGACCGCGATCGGCACTTCCTTGGCCTTGCCCAGGCCGACGCCGACGCGACCGTTGCGGTCGCCGATGACGACCATGGCGCCGAAGCGGAAGCGGCGGCCGCCCTTGTAGGTCTTCGCCGTGCGGCGGATGAAGATGACCTTGTCTTCGAAGTCGGTATCAGCCATCAGAACTCCAGGCCTCCCTCGCGGGCACCCTCGGCCAGCGCCTTGACGCGGCCGTGGTAGCGGTACGGACCCCGGTCGAACACGACCCGGCGGATGCCGGCGGCCAGCGCGCGCTCGGCGAGCGCTTGCCCGACGGCCTTGGCCTGGTCGGTCTTGCGACCGGTGGGTGCGAGGCTCTTGCTGTTGGCCTCGGCGACGGTGACGCCCTTGGCGTCGTCGATGATCTGGGCGTAGACGTGCTTGGCGCTGCGGAACACGGAGAGCCGCAGGCGGTCGGTGGCCACCGGTCGCGCGATCGCGCGACGGGTGCGGAACGTGCGCCGTTCCTTGGCGGTCAGGGTCTTCATCGCATCCCCTACGATCAGCGCGCCGCGGCCTTGCCGGGCTTGAGCTTGACGAACTCGCCTTGGTACCGGACGCCCTTGCCGTGGTAGCTATCGGGCGAACGGACCGCGCGAATGTTGGCGGCGACCTGACCCACGAGCTGCTTGTCGATCCCGGACACGGTGATCTTGGTGGGCTCGGGGGCGACGATGGTGATGCCGGCGGGCGGCTCGATGACGACCGGGTGCGAGAACCCGAGCGCCAGCTCGAGGTTCGTGCCCTTCATCGCGCACCGGTAGCCGACGCCCTGGATCTCGAGGTTCTTGCTGAAGCCCTCGCTGACGCCGGTGACCGCGTTGGCGATCAGGCTGCGGGCCAGGCCGTGCTGCGCCCGGTCGTTGCGGTGGTCGCTGGGGCGGGCCACGACGGCCTCGCCGTTCTCGACGGTGACGGTCAGGCGCGAGCTGATGACGACCTCGAGGGTGCCCTTGGGCCCCTTGACGGTCACATGCCCCTCGCGGACGGTCAGGTCGACGCCCTTCGGGAGCTTGACGGGGGAGCGGCCGATGCGGCTCATCACCACACCTCGCAGACGACCTCGCCGCCCACGTTCTTGCGTCGAGCGTCGCGGTCGACGAGCAAGCCCATGGGGGTCGAGACGATGGCGACGCCGAGGCCGCCGCGGACGACGGGCACCTGCTTCGCCTTGGCGTAGGCTCGGCGGCCCGGCTTCGAGACGCGCTTGATCTCGTGGATCACCGGCGTCCGGCGCGGGCCGTACTTGAGGCCGAGGCGCAGCACGGGGTGACCGTTGGCGTCGATGACCTCTTCGATGGACTTGAGGTAGCCCTCGCGCACGAGCACATCCGCGAGCGCCTTCTTGAACTTGCTGGCGGGCACGTCCACGGTCGCGTTGGCGATGGCCACCGCGTTGCGGATGCGCGTCAGCATGTCGGCAATGGGGTCTGTCTGCATTCGTTTCCGTTCCGGGACCGGTTTCGGGTCAAGCGACCCGACCTTCGTCCCCTGGCAATGCTGTCTCGGTTGGGGGTCCAGCGTGCACGTCGCGCCCGTCGCTGCGGGCGCCGGCGCTCACCAGGAGGCTTTGGTGACGCCCGGCAGGTAGCCCTTGTGGGCCATCTCGCGGACGCATATGCGGCAGAGGCCGAAGTCGCGCAGGTAGCTGCGGGCGCGACCGCAGCGGTTGCAGCGGCGGACGGTCCGCACCGAGAACTTCGGCGTGCGGGCGGACTTGGCGATGTGGGCTTTCGTGGCCATCCAAGCTCCTTTACTTGCGGAACGGCATGCCGAGCAGCTCGAGGAGGGTCTTCGCCTCTTCGTCCGTCTTGGCCGTCGTCACGATCGTGATGTCCAGACCGCGCGTGGCGTCGACCTGGTCGAAGCTGATCTCGGGGAACACCAGCTGCTCGCGCAGGCCGAGGCTGTAGTTGCCGCGCCCGTCGAAGGCGTTCGGGTTGATGCCGCGGAAGTCGCGCACGCGCGGGAGGGTGACGTTGATCAGCTTGTCGAGGAAGGCCCACATGCGCTCGCCGCGCAGCGTGACCTTGAGCCCGACCGGCATGCCGGCGCGGATCTTGAAGTTCGAGACCGACTTCTTCGCCTTGGTGACCATCGGCCGCTGCAGCGCGATCTGCGACAGGTCGCGGCTGGCCTTCTCGAGGAGCTTGGCGTCTTCGCGCGCCTCGCCGACGCCCATGTTCAGGACGATCTTCTCGAGCCGGGGCATCGCCATCACGTTGGTGTACTCGTGGCGTTCGCGCATCGCCGGCATGGCCTCGGCGTAGCGCTTCTTGAGGGGGAGTTCGACCTTCTGCATCGCCTGCCTCACTCGTCCAGCGCCGCGCCGGACTTGACGGCGACGCGCACCTTGCGGCCATCCTCGAGCACCTTCGACCCGATTCGGGTCGGCTTGCCGGTGCTGGGATCGAGGAGCTGGACGTTGCTGGCGTGGATGGGCGCCTCCTGCTCCTTGAAGCCGCCGCGCGGGTTCTCCTGCGTCGGCTTCTGGGCCTTCTTGATCACGTTGACGTTCTTGATGAAGACGCGCTGCTTGGCGTGGTCGACGCGCAGCAGTTCGCCCTCGGCGCCCTTGTGCTTGCCGGACACGACGCGCACCTGGTCGCCCTTCTTGAGCCGGAGCTTGATCTGCTCCTGCGCCATCACAGCACCTCCGGCGCCAGCGACACGATGCGCATGAAGCGCTTGTCGCGCAGTTCGCGCGCCACGGGACCGAACACGCGCGTGCCGCGTGGCTCGTTCTGGTTGTTGATCAGGACCGCGGCGTTGGTGTCGAAGCGGATCGACGACCCGTCGGCGCGGTTGATCTCCTTCTTGGTCCGGACGATGACCGCCTTGACCACGTCGCCCTTCTTGACGGCGGCGTGCGGGATCGCGTCCTTGACCGCGGCGACGATGATGTCGCCGACGCCGCCCACCCACTGCTGGCCGGTGCCGAGCACGCGGATGCACTGGATCCGGCGAGCGCCGGAGTTGTCGGCCACGTCGAGCCAGGTCTCCTGCTGGATCATGGTGTCAGGCCCGCGCCTTCTCGACGAGACGCGTCACGATGAAGCGCTTGCGCTTGCTCATCGGCCGCGCGGTGGTGATCTCGACGACGTCGCCGATCCCGTACTGGTTCGTCTCGTCGTGCGCGAGGTACTTCTTGGAGACCGTGACGACCTTGCCGTAGAGCGGGTGCTTGAAGCGCCGCTCGACGTGCACGGTGACGGTCTTGTCGGCCTTGTCGGAGGTGACGCGGCCTTGCAGGACCTTCTTCACTTGCTCTGCTCCTTCTCGCGGGCCACGGTCAGCAGGCGCGCGATCTCACGCTTGGCGGTGCGGATGCGCCGCGGGTTGGTCGACTGACCGACCGCCGCCTGGAAGCGGAGGTCGAGCAGCTCCTCGCGCCGCTCGCCGACCGCTTCGGCGATCTCCTCGGCGTTCAGGTTGCGCGCCTCATTGGGCTTCATCGTAGACCTCGCGCTTGACCATCTTGACTTCGATGGGCAGCTTGTGGGCCGCGAGCCGGAAGGCCTCCTTGGCCTGCTCCTCGGTCACGTTGGCGACCTCGAAGAGGATGCGGCCGGGCTTGACGACGGAGACCCAGTACTCGACGGCCCCCTTGCCCTTCCCCATCCGGACTTCCTGCGGCTTCTTGGTGACGGGCTTGTCCGGGAAGATGCGGATGTAGATCTTCCCCCCGCGGCGGAAGTAGCGGCTCATGGTGATGCGGCAGGCCTCGATCTGGTTCGACTTGATCCAGGCGGGCTCCATCGCCACCAGACCGTAGTCACCGAAGGCGACGTAGTCGCCACCCTTGGTGTCGCCGGTCATCCGACCGCGCATCTGCTTGCGGTACTTGACGCGTTTGGGCAGCAGCATGGCTCAGCGATCCTTCCGCACGCGGGCGCGCGCGCCACCGGGACCCGGCTTGGCGCCAGGCGCCCCCGGAGCGTCGCGACGGCGACCGGCGGGCCGCCGGCGGCCCTTCTTCTTGTCGTCCTCGACGCGCGGCCGCGGCAGGACAGCGCGACCGCGGGTGCGATCGCCGACGATCTCGCCGTGGAACACCCAGGCCTTGACGCCGATGATCCCGTAGGTCGTCTTCGCCTCGGCGGTGCCGTAGTCGATGTCGGCGCGCAGCGTCTGCAGCGGCACGCGACCGTCGGCGTACCACTCGGGGCGCGCCTGCTCGGTGCCGCCGAGGCGACCGGAGCAGCGGATCTTGACGCCGCGGGCGCCCGATTCCATGGTGCGCTGCACGGCCTGCTTCATGGCGCGGCGGAAGGCGAAGCGGCGCTCGAGCTGCTCGGCGATCCGCTGCGCCACCAGGGCGGCGTTGATGTTCGGGTTGCCGATCTCCTGGACGTTGACGGCCACGGTGCCCGGCACGACGCCGTCGAGCTTGGCGCGGAGCGCCTTGATCGACTCGCCGCCACGGCCGATGACGACGCCAGGGCGCGCGGTGTAGATCGTGACGTTGACGTTGTGGGCGGCGCGCTCGATGTCGATGCGGGAGATCCCGGCCCGGCCGACGTCCCCGGTGATCGCGGCGCGGATGGCCTCGTCCTCCTGGAGCAGGGCCGGGTACGTCTTGCGGCCGGCGTACCAGCGCGCGGAGGACGTCTTGTTGACACCGAGGCGGAAGCCCAAGGGGTTGATCTTGTTACCCACGGCGTTCCTCCAAGGTGATGGTGATGTGGCTGGTGCGCTTGCGCAGCAGGTCGGCGCGCCCGCGGGCGCGCGGCAGGTAGCGCTTGAGCGTGGGGCCGTCGCCGACCTGGATCGCTTGGACGAACAGCGAGTCCTCGAACAGGTCGTGGTTGTTCACGGCGTTCGCCTTGGCGCTCTGCAGCAGCTTCAGGAGCGGCGCGGCGACGCGGCGGTCGGTGAACTTCAGGATCGACTCGGCGTCGGCGACGTTCTTGCCGCGGATGAGGTCCGCGACCAGGCGCGTCTTGCGCGGGGTCGAGCGCAGCATGCGGAGTTTCGCGGTGGCCGGCACGATCAACCCTTCCCGCCGTGCCCGCGGAAGTTGCGGGTGGGCGAGAACTCGCCGAGCTTGTGGCCGACCATGTTCTCCTGCACGAACACCGGCACGTGCTGGCGGCCGTTGTAGACCCCGATCGTGTGCCCCACCATCTCGGGCACGATCGTGCTTCGGCGGCTCCAGGTCTTGATGACCTTGCGGTCGTTGGCGGCGTTGGCGGCGTCCACCTTCTTGAGGAGGTGGCCGTCGATGAACGGACCCTTCTTGAGGCTGCGTCCCATCAGGTCACTTCTCCTTCCGTCGGCGAACGATGAAGCGGCTCGAGACCTTCTTCTTGTCGCGGGTCTTGAAGCCCTTGGCCTTCTGGCCCCACGGGCTGACCGGCGGCCGGCCCCCGGACGAGCGGCCCTCGCCACCACCGTGGGGGTGGTCGACGGGGTTCATCGAGCGACCGCGGTTGTGCGGCTTGCGGCCGAGCCAGCGCTTGCGGCCGGCCTTGCCGAGCACGACGTTCTTGTGGTCGGCGTTCCCGACGGTGCCGAGGGTCGCGTAGCACTCGCCGTGCACGCGGCGCAGCTCGCCCGAGGGCAGGCGCAGCGTGACGTAGTTGCCGTCGCGGCCCTGGATCTGCACGCCGGTGCCGGCGGAGCGTGCCATCTGCGCGCCCTTGCCCGGCGTGAGCTCGATCGCGTGGACGACCGCGCCGACCGGCACGAAGCGCAAGGGCATCGCGTTGCCGACGATCGGCTCGGCGTCGGGCCCCGCGACGATGCGGCTGCCGACGACGAGCTTGTCGGGGGCGAGGATGTAGCGTTTCTCGCCGTCGAGGTAGTGCAGGAGCGCGAGCCGCGCGCTGCGGTTGGGGTCGTACTCGATCCCAGCGACCTTGGCGGGCACGCCCGCCTTGTCGCGGCGCACGAAGTCCACGATCCGGTACCGGCGCTTGTGGCCGCCCCCGATGAAGCGCGAGGTGATGCGGCCGCGGTTGTTGCGCCCGCCCGAGCGCGGACGCGGGGCGAGCAGCGACTTCTCCGGCGTCGACTTCGTGACGTCGGCGAAGTCCGACGTGGTCATGAAGCGACGGGAGGGCGTGTACGGGCGGTATTTCTTGGTGGCCATGGTGCTCCCTCCCTCAGGTCAGTCCGTCGAGCTGTTGGATGCGTTGCCCGGCGGCGAGCGTGACGAGCGCCTTCTTGCGCGCTGCGGTGCGACCGGCGTACTTGCCGAGCCGCTTCTCCTTGCCGCGGACGTTGGCGACGTTCACCTTGACGACCTCGACGTTGAACACGCGCTCCACGGCGTCCTTGACCTGGGTGCGGCTCGCGTCGGGGTGGACGAAGAAGGCGTACGTGCCGTTCTCGATGTTGCCGACGGCCTTCTCGGAGAGGACCGGGCGCAGGAGCACGTCGTGCGGGCTCATGCTTCCGCCTCCTCGCCGAAGATCGCCGCGTCGGCGATCAGGCACTCGTGGCGCAACACGTCGTAGACGTTGAGGCCGCGCGACGGCAGCGCCGTGACCCACGGCAGGTTGCGGGCGGCGCGACGCACGAGGTCGTCATCGGTGACGAGCAGCACGCGCTCGCTGCCGTCGAACCCGTGGCCCCGGGCCCAGGCGACGAACTCCTTGGTCCGACCGTCCTGGACGTCGAAGGCCTCGACCAGCGTCAGCTTGCCGTCCTGCGCGCGCGCCGCGATGGCCATCTCGAGGCCGAGGCGACGGACGCGCTTGGGGAGGGTGTAGGCGTAATCGCGCGGCTGCGGGCCGAAGGCCTTGCTGCCGCCGACGAAGATCGGTGCCTTGCGGCTTCCGTGACGGGCGCGGCCGGTCCCCTTCTGGGGGTAGATCTTGGCCGTGCTGCCCGTGACCTCTGCGCGGGTCTTGGTCGCTGCGGTCCCGCGCCGACGCTTGCTGAGCTGCCAAGCGACGACCTCGTGGAGGACGGCTTCCTTGGGCTCGGGCAGGTCGAGCACGACCTTGCGGCCACTCCCGATGACGTCGACCGTGACCGCCATCAGCTCACCTTCCTCTGCGAATCCTTGACGATGACCAGGCCGCCATTGGGGCCGGGGACGGCCCCTTTGATCAGCAGGACGCCGTCGTCGGCTCGGACCTCGACGACCTCGAGGCCGACGATGGTGACGCGCTCGGAGCCGTACTGGCCCGACATGCGCTTGCCTTTGTAGACGCGACCGGGCGACTTGCGCTGGCCGATCGAGCCCGGGGACCGGTGCTTCTTCTTGACGCCGTGGCTCGCCGGCATGCCGGAGAAGTTCCAGCGCTTCATGACGCCGGTGGTGCCGCGACCCTTGCTGGTGCCGGTGACGTCCACCGTCTCGCCTGCAGCGAAGATCTCGACCGTGACGGCTTCGCCCTCGGGGGCGTAGTCGCGGAACTCCACCAGATGGCGGTGGGGCGCGACGCCGGCCTTCTTGGCGTGGCCCACCTCGGGACGGATGGCCGCCTTGGCGGTCTTCTCGACCCAACCCAGCTGGACGGCGGAGTAGCCGTCGCGATCGGGGGTCTTGCGCTGCACGACGGGGCAGGGACCGGCGAGGACGACGGTCACGGGGACCAGCTTGTCGCCACGCCAGACTTGCGTCATCCCTACCTTCGTGCCCAGGATGCCTTTCACCTTTACCGGCCTCCGACCGTCTTG
>JARGGE010000199.1 GCA_029210865.1 Trueperaceae bacterium | reverse complement strand
GCCACGTCTCCCGCAGCAAGATCGCCGGGCGCGACGAACGGTTCGGAACGACGTCCACATGCATGACTCACCATAGCACGCGGAGGCTCACACCACACAACCCACGAGCGCACAATACATGGGTACAAAGTATACAAGAGGAGAGCCCATCGACACCCCACCCACCACGTCAACGACGCAAGAACGGAACTACGACGGGCCCATCAACACACGGAACTTCGGACTAGGGCGAGGGAGACCAGGAGAGGCAAGCAGGTTCGGCAGCCGCGCATGGTGGTCCTCCATCCGGCGCGCGCCTGGTGTTCGTCCTGGACGCGCACGACTCGACCATGCTAGCGGCGCGCGGGGCCTCCGTACACTGACGCATGCCCCTCGACGCCCTGCCCGACACCTCGTCCGACGGCCCTCTGGGCACGCCGCCGCCCCCCACCGCCTGGTACGGCGCGATCCTCGCCGACGGCGCCTCGCGGCGCTTCGGCCCCGACAAGGCCTTCGCGGTCGTGGACGGCGCGCGGATGATCGACGCGGCCGCCACCGCGCTCGCGGGCGCGACCTCGCGCGTCGCGCTGCTCGGCAGCCCCGAGCGCGTGGCCGCGGTCGCCGACCGGCTCCCCGCCGGCGTCGCCCCGCTCGCCGACGACCTGCCGGGCCGCGGACCGATGGCCGGGCTCGCGACCGTGCTCGCCCGCCACCCGCGGTCGTGGGCGGCGCTCCTCGCCGTCGACCTGCCGCGGCTGCCGCCCGACTGGTGGCCGTGCCTGGCCGCGCGCCACCGCCCCGGCGCGGCGGCGATCGTCGCGCGCCACCCGAACGGGCGCTGGGAGCCGACCGCGGCGCTCTACCACGGCGCGCTCGCGGCCGAGGCCGCGGCCCTGCTGGCCTCCGGCGAGGCCGAACGCCTCGGCTTCCGCGGTTGGTTCGAGGCGCTCGAGGCGGCCGGCCGGTTGGTCGCCGTGCCCGTCGCCGAGCTCCCGCCTGGCGCGCTGACCAACGTCAACCGCCCCGAGGACGCCGTGGCGCTCACCGCCCGCTCATCGACGCAGCTCGATGCTTCCGCATCTCAAACGTCCGACGCTTCGATCAACGCACCGCCCAATCCCGACCCAGCCGCCTGAGATTCGTCGGGGACGCGCGTCCCTCGTTCGACCACCCCGCGCCTGGCTACCCTGGCACCACCACACCGTCCGCCCGAAGCGCCGCTGGTCCGGCACCAGGGCGCAGGGCGCAGGCATCCCCGACGCGCGGAGCCCACCAGCAACCGATGCGGAGGATGCCGGCGATCGATGGGTCGCTCGTGGGGAGCCGCGCGTGGAGGTGCGCATGAACGAGCAACGAACGTCCGCCGCCCAGGTACCGAACCGAGGAGGGATCGACCGCGATGCCCGCGAGCACTACGCCCGGCTCGCCGAAGAGGCCGATCGCAACCTCGATCGGCTGGCGGCGATGCCGGTGCTCAAGGACGCGACGCTCGAGAGCGCGCTCAAGCGCCAAGGCATCAGCCGCCGCGAGTTCCTCAAGCTGACGGCCGTCACCACCGCCGCGCTCTCGCTCCCCTCGCTCTTCGACACGCGCGTCGCGCGCGCCGCCGAGCTGATGAACCGGCTGCCCGTCCTGTGGATGGAACTCCAGTCGTGCACGGGCAACAGCATGGCGCTCATCCGCAACAGCAACCCCGGCGTCGACACGCTGCTTCTCGACCTCATCAGCCTCGAGTACAGCGAGGTGCTCATGGCGGCCTCGGGCCAGAACGCCGAGGACGTGCTCGCGGCAGCGATCGAGAAGTACGACGGCCAGTACATCGCCGTCTTCGAGGGCTCCGTGCCGCTCGAGGCCAACGGCAGCTTCCTCACGATCGGCCCCGCCGGCGAGACCGGCATCGAGAAGGTCGAGCACGTGGCCAAGCACGCCGCCGCGGTCATCGCGGCCGGTACCTGCGCCTCCTACGGCGGCATCCCGGCCGCCGCGCCCAACCCCACCGGCGCGCTCGGCGTCGCCGACTTCCTGAACAGCCGGCGCATGAACGTTCCGGTCGTCAACCTGCCCGCGTGCCCGGTCTCCTCGACCAACGTCGTCGGCACGATCCTCGAGTACGCGCTCTTCGGTCGCCTGCCCTCGCTCGACGCCTTCGGCCGTCCGCTGTGGGCCTACCAGGACCGCATCCACGACAAGTGCGAGCGCCGCGGCCACTTCGACGCCGGCGAGTTCGTCGAGGGTTGGTCCGACATCGAGGGCGTCAAGAGCGGCCTCTGCCTCTTCAAGGTCGGCTGCAAGGGCCCGATGACCTACAACAACTGCGGCGTCGTGCGCTACAACGACGGCGCTTCGTGGCCGATCATGTCCGGCCACGGCTGCATCGGCTGCAGCGAGCCGGGCTTCTGGGACACCATGACGCCCTTCGAGGTCCCGGTCGCGGGCCGGCAGGTCCGGATGCCCTTCGGGAATGACGCCACGGCCGACACCATCGGCGCGGTCGCGGTCGGCGCGGCGGCGGCCGGCGTAGTCGTGCACGCCGCGGCGACCGTCATCAAGGCGGCCACCGAGAAGACGCCGGCCAAATCCGAGTCCAAACCGACCAAGGAGCAGTGAGCCGTGGCCACCAAGACGATCATCGACCCCATCACCCGCATCGAGGGCCACCTCCGCATCGAGATCGAGGTCGACGACGCCGGCTCGGTGGAAGAGGCCTTCAGCTCGAGCACCGCGTTCCGCGGCTTCGAGACCATCATGAAGGGGCGCGACCCGCGCGACGTCGGCCTCTTCGCGCAACGCATCTGCGGTGTCTGCACCTTCCACCACTACGAGCGCGGCGTCGAGGCAACCGAGAACGCCTACGGCGTCCAGATCCCACCGAACGCGCGCTCGCTGCGCAACCTGATCTGGGCCGCCCAGACGATCAACGACCACGTGGTGCACTTCTACCAGCTCCACTCGATGGACTGGTGGGACGTCGTCAGCGCGCTGTCGGCCGATCCCGTGCGGGCCACCGAGGTCGCCCATCAGTACCACCGCACGCCCTTCAACGCCTCCGAGAGCCACTACACGCGCGTCGCCGAACGCCTGACCGCGTTCGTGCAGAGCGGGCAACTCGGCCCCTTCTCGGGCGGCTACTGGGGCCACCCGGCCTACAAGCTCTCCCCCGAGGAGAACCTGATCCTGGCGTCGCACTACCTCGACTGCCTCGGCGTGCAGCGCGCGTCGGCGCAGGCGAGCGCGATCTTCGGCGGCAAGAACCCGCACCCGCAGAGCCTGATCGTCGGCGGCATCACGTCCGCGCGCGACGGCCTGAGCGCCGACCGCATCGGCCAGTACCAGTTCCTGATGCAGCAGACGATGGACTTCGTCGAGCGCGCCTACCTGCCCGACCTGATGCTCCTCGCCGACAAGTACCGCGAAGAGGGCCTGGCGGGCCATGGTGGCGGCCTGCGCAACTACATGAGCTTCGGTGCGATGTCGCTGAACGAGCAGCCCTGGGCCAGCCGGTCCTTCCTGCTGCCCTCGGGGATCGTCCGCGACCGCGACCTGAGCACCGTCGAGGCCGTCGACCCGATGAAGATCGGTGAAGAGGTCGCGCACGCCTGGTACACGTACTCCGGTGGCCAGGACTCGCTGCACCCGCTCGAGGGCCAGACCAACCCGGCGTACGAGGGCCTCAACCCCGACGGCAGCCTCAAGACCGACGGCGGCTACAGCTGGATCAAGTCGCCGCGCTACGACGGCACCCCGGTCGAGGTCGGCCCGCTCGCGCGCATGCTCGTCGCCTACGCCTCCGGCGACGAAGCCGTCGTCACGGCGATGGACGCCTTCACCGCGCGCATGAACCTGCCGTTCTCCTTCTGGTACTCGACCCTCGGCCGCACCGTCGCCCGCGGCGTCGAGACCCAGGTCGTCGGCGGCCACCTCCCGACCCTGATCAACGGGCTCGTGAGCAACGTCAAGGGCGGCGATGACCGCTTCTACACGCGGTACGAAGCCAAGGACGGGCAGGGCTGGGCGATGGCGGAAGCGCCGCGCGGCAGCCTGAGCCACTGGATCACCGTCAAGAACGGGCAGATCGACAACTACCAGGCCATCGTGCCGAGCACCTGGAACGCCAGCCCCAAGGACGGCCGCGAACAGCGCGGCGCTTACGAGGCCGCGCTGGTCGGGCAACCGCTCGCCGACCCCATCCAGCCGCTCGAGGTGGTCCGCACCGTCCACTCGTTCGACCCGTGCATGGCGTGCGCGGTGCACGTCCTCAACCGGGAGGGTGAAGAGCTCGCCCGGCACGAAGTGGCGGTGTAACCGTGGCGACGACCGCAGGACAGAACGCGCCTCGCGGCGTGGTGATCGAGCGGGCGGGCAAGCCGGCGCTGGTGGTCTACGTCTTCGGGCGCTACCTGCGCGCAGCGCACTGGATCCGCAACGCCGTCCTGATCTGGATGATCGGCAGCGGCATCTACCTGGGCAACCCCTTCCTCGCCCGCTTGGGCCTGGGTCAGTCCACCGAGAACCTGATCATGGCGCAGATCCGCGGCTGGCACGTGGCCGCCGGCTGGGTGCTGCTCGCCTTCACGCTCGCTCGCATCTACCAGTTCCTGTTCATCACGGCCGACGGCAAGCTCGGCGTCGGCCACGAACTGAAGATGGGGCGAATCCTGTTCAACTGGAGGGCTTGGCGCGACCAGTCCGCCTTCCTCCTCCTGCTGCGCCGCGACCACCCGCACGTCACGTACAGCAACTACGGACCGCTGCAGTACCTCGTCTACACGATGCTCTACGCCTCGCTGCTGGTCATCAGCATCACCGGCATCCTGATCGCCGCCCCGTACACGAACGGTGGCATCGCCGCCTGGGGCGCCGGCCTGCTGCAGCCGATCGAGGTCTGGCTGGGCGGGATCACGACCGTGCGCATCGTCCACCGCTTCGTCATGTGGTGGTTCGTCTTCTTCACCCTGATCCACGTCTACATGGTGGTGTGGAACAGCATGCGCACCGGCAACCTCCTGATCGAAGGCATCATCTCGGGCTTCAAGGCCGAGAGCGTCAACGTCTCCGAGCACGAACCCGAAGCGAAGCCGAAGGCGAAGGCCAAGCGATGAGCGGCGCGCGCCCGCTCCTGATCCTCGGCGTCGGGAACGTCTTCTACGGCGACGAAGGGGCGGGCGTGCACCTGGTCCACTACCTCAGGACCAAGTACCGCTTCCCCGCAGGCGTCGACGTCGTCGACGGCGGCACCCTCGGCTGGCAGCTGCTCACGCTGATCGCCGAGTACCCGCGCGTCGTCTTCGTCGACGCGGTCGCGGCGCCGGTGGGCAAGGTCTACCGCTTCGGCCCCGGCGAGGTCCCCCCCGAGGTGGGCTACGGCAAGCTCTCCTCGCACGAATGGGAGGTCCCCGACCTCCTGAGCGCCATGGAGCTCCACGGCGACCTCCCGGAGGTCTCCATCGTGGCGATCGGCGTCGACCCGCTCGAGTTCTCGGGCGAGGGCATCGGCGTCCAGCTCGGACCGGTCGTCGGTCCGCGCATGCCGGCGCTGGCCACGGCCGTGCTCCGCGAGCTCGAAGCGCTGGGCGTGGTGCCCGAGGACGTCCGCCCCGACCTGACGGCCGACCGGCCCTTCACCGCCGAGGAGATCGTCGTGGGTCCCCCCGACGCGGAGGTGTTCGCGCGTGCATGAGTTCGGCCTCGCGGTGAACATGATCGAGCTGGCCGAGGAGGCCGCGCGAGCGGCCGGCGCGACCCACATCGAGGTCATCCGCCTCGAGGTGGGGGCGCTGGCGGGCGTGGTCCCCGAGGCGCTCGAGTT
>JARGGE010000198.1 GCA_029210865.1 Trueperaceae bacterium | reverse complement strand
GCTCCGCATGGTCGTCGGCGGCGCGGTGACGCCGTGCGTCGACGCGCGGATCCTGGTCGACTACGAGCAGGTGCTCGCGCGGCCACGGTTCGGCTTCGCGCCGGACGCGGTGGACGCGCTCATCGGCTTCATCGCGACGGAGGGCGAGCACGTGGTCGCGGCGCCGTGGCGCGAGACGTTGCCCGACCCGGACGACGCGCCCTTCCTGGAGGTCGCGGTCGCCGGCGGTGCCGCGTGCCTCGTCACGGGCAACCTCGCGCACTTCCCGGTTGACGCGCGCGGCGGCGTCGCGGTGCGCACGCCGGCGGCGTTCGTGGCGTCGATGCGCGAGGGGCCACCCCCTCGCTAACCGGTCACGACGCCCGCCGTGCATCGAACGGGCCGTGCCGGGCTCCGGAACCTCAGCGACGCCCTCCGCGCGCGGCGACGTAGCCGTCGACGTGCGCGGCGAACGCCGCGAAGAGCGCCCGCGCGTGCGGCCCCACGCCGCCGCCGGCGACCGGGCGACCGTCGATCGCCACGATCGGGACGACGCCGCGGACGGCGCCGGTGCTGCGCACTTCGTCGGCGGCATGGAGCTCCTCGAGCGTGATGGCGCGCTCCTCGACCGGCATCCGCGGCCGCGCGACGACGAGCAGTTGCGCCATGCTCACGCTGGCCAGCACCCCCTCGCGGCGCGTGACGAGGGTGCCGTCCTGGACGATGGCGAGCGCCGAGCGGGCGCACTCGGCGACGTGCGCGCCGTCGTGGTAGAGCACGTCGATCGCGCCGGCGGCGCGCATGGCGTCCGCGAGCCGCATGGCGGTGAGGTAGGTGGTGCTCTTCGCCTCGGGGAGCTCACGTGCACGGTGGCGTCCGCGTAGGGCACGTGGTGCCCGTCGACGATGGCCCAGCGTGCGGCGGCGGGGGTCATGCCCGCAACGCTACCTCGGGGCGGCGGGCGCCCAGGGGCGGTGGGCATGCGCCTGGGTGGACGGTACGCCGTCTCCCTGGAGTCGCTACCGTGAGGGCCCATGGACGCATCACGACACGTGATGCGAATCGTAAGACGGCACGTGCTACGCTGATGCCCATGAAGGTTCCCGTGAGCGCCCGCGTCGACGCCGACCTCGTCGCGTTCCTCGATGCCTACCGGGATCGGGAGGGGCTCGGGTCCCGCAGCGAAGCGCTCGAGCGGGCGATCCGGTCCCTGCGCGACCGGGCGCTCGAGGGCGCCTACGCGGCGGCGATCGACGAGTGGGCGGCGTCCGACGACGCCGTGGCGTGGGACGCGCTGGCCGGTGACGGTCTGGGGCCCGATGCGCCGGGGTGACGTCTACCTCGCCGACCTCGACCCGGCACGCGGCAGGGAGGCGGCCAAGCGGCGCCCCGTGGTGGTGGTGAGCCACAACGCGCTGAACCGCACGGCGGCGTCGCTCGGGCGCGGCGTCGTCACCGTGGTGCCGCTCACCTCGAACGTCGCCGGCGTGCACCCGTTCCAGGTGCTCGTGCCGGCCGGTACCGCCGGCTTGGACCGGGCGAGCAAGGCCCAGGCCGAGCAGGTGCGGGCGATCGCGATCGAGCGGTTGGGGCCGCGCCCGGTCGGCGCGTTGGACGTGGCGTCGTTGGCGGCGCTGGACGACGCGCTGCGCTTGCACCTGGCGCTCTGACCGCACGCCGCACCCGGGTTCGGTCGCGGTGGTCTCGGCGCGACCGCGGCGGTACCGTACCCCCCATGCGCGAGCGCACCTTCTGGCGGACCACGGCGTGGGCCCTCGCCGTCCTCCTCCTCGGCCTGGTGGCGGCCCGCGCCTCTGGCGCGATCCCGGTCCCACCCGAGGCGATCGCCCTCACCGCCTCGACCCTGTTCTGCCTCGGCGTCGGCCGGACGGTCGCCTCGCCGCGCTCCTCCCTGGTGCGGCTGGACGCCGCGACCGAGCGGGCCGTGCGCCGTCGCCAGGTGGGCGCAGGGCTGGTGATCAGCGCCGCGCTCGCGCTCCTACTGCTGGTCCCCGAGGTGCGGCACGGGCCGACGCCCTGGGTCCTGGCGCCCGTGATCGCGCTGAGGCCGGTGCTGGCGGTCCGCGAGGTGCTTCCGCACGCACCCCACGACGCCCCGGAGCGCCGCCCGTGAACCCGACCTCCCCCCGCGACCTCGCCCCCGACGTCCTGCGTGGCTTCGCGCTGTTCGGCATCGCGCTCGTCAACGTCGCCTTCTTCGCGATCGACCCCGCCCTGGGCGCCACGGGCGACTGGGTGCGTGGGGCGGGGAACACGGTGGCGGCGTTCCTCGTCTGGGCGCTCGCGCAGGGAAAGTTCTACCTGCTGTTCTCGTTCCTGTTCGGCTACTCCTCGCAGTACGTGGTGAAGGCGGATCCAGCCCGGCGGCCGCGCTGGACGGCGCGTGCCTTCGCGCTGCTGGCGCTGGGGGCGGCGCACGGCGCGCTGCTCTTCCACGGCGACATCCTCTTCGCCTACGGGCTGCTCGCGCTGCCCTTCGGGGCGCTGATGTTCCGCGACGCCGCAACGCTGCGCCGCTGGGCGGGGGGCGTTTTCGTCGCCACGGCCGCCCTGCAGGCGCTGCTCGTATGGGGGTTGTGGGCGGCGGAGCACGCGGGCGAGCCGAGCGCCGCGCTCACCGGCTCGACGCTGGACGTCGTCCTCCAGGACGGCACCTACGCCGCCTCGATCGCCGCGCGCTTCGAGCTCTTCGCGGTCGGTCTGCCGTCGGGCCTGGTGCTCCAGGGCGGCTTCGCCTTCGTCGCCTTCCTGCTGGGCCTGCTCGCGGCGCGCGCCGGGGTGCTCGGCGCCGGCGCGCGGGTGCTCGACCCGCGACGGCTGATGGCCTGGGGCTTCGGCCTAGGGCTGCCGCTGCAGGCGGCGTCCGCGTGGATGGGCGTCGCGAACGAGCTGAGCGCGACCCCTTCGGACGCCGTCGCCGTGGGCGCGATCGCCTTCGGCCTCACCACCGCGCCGCTGCTCGCGGCCGGGTACGTCGGTGCGCTGCTGTGGGTGCTCGAGCGGCGCCCGGCGTGGGTGGCCTGGCTGCGCTGGCCCGGACGGATGTCGCTCACCACGTACCTGGGGCAGTCGCTGGTGCTCGCGACGGTCTTCGGGCCCTGGGGGCTGGGGCTCTACCAGCGCCTGCCGTACTGGGGGACGGTGCTCGTGGCCGTCGCCACGTACGGGGTGCTGGCCGTCCTCGCGCGGCTGGTGCTCGGTCGCTTCCGGCACGGGCCGTTCGAGTGGGCGATGAGCGCGTGGACGCGGTGGTCGACGCGCGACGCCCGATGAGCGGCCGGCACTGGGCCCCCGTCTACCTGAAGGCCATCGTGACCGTCCGCCAGGGCGACGCCTGGGTCGACGCCGGCGCCTACGCGGCGTCGGTGGGCGCCCCCGTCCACGTGCTCACCGCCTGGAACCCGGACGCCGCGCGTCCGAGCGAGACCGTCAACCGCGCCGCCAACGAGCGGTTGCGCGCGGACCTCGTGAACCGGGGCCTCGAGCCCATGCCGGCGCTCGGTGCCGATCCGGACTCGCCCCACGTCGAGGAGAGCTGGGCGGTGGTGGGGCTCTCCGACGACGAAGCGCGGGTCGTGGGCGCGGCCTTCGACCAGGTGGCGGTCTTCCGGGTGACGGCGAGCGAGCTGGCAGTGCTGGCGTGCCGCGAGGACTGGGCGGTGCGGCGGGCTTTACCGTAGGGGCGCCGGTCAGCGACCCGCGGCGTCGATCAGCTCGGCCACGTCCGGGTGCGCAGCGGCGAGGCCGCGGTCGAGCGTCAGGAGGCGTCCGCCATGGGCGCGCGCCAGCGCCGCGAGGTACGCATCGGTCACCTGACGGTGGCCCTGAACGGTGCCCCAGCGCACGTCGCCGGCAGGGAGGTCGGCGGGCCAGGTGCGGTGGCGCGGATGGCGAGCGATCGCGGCGAGCACCTCCGCGGCGGATGCCGCGGAGGCCCCTTCACGGACCAGGAAGCGCACGAGCGCCAGCTCCGTGATCGGGCACGTGGCGAACGGCGCTTCGCCGCTCGCGACGGCACGCTCGGCGGCCTCGTGGTGCACGTGTTCGACCACCAGGGCGGCGATGAGCACGTTGGCGTCGAGGAGCCGCGTCACCTACTCGTCCTCGAGCGCGCGGACGTCGTCGGAGGTGATGACGCGCCCGACCGACACGAGCGGTAGCCCGGTCGTGCGGCTGAGGGCCGGCTCGGCCGTCGCCCCCGGCTCGAGCCCGCGCCGCGCCAGTTCGGCGACGACCTGGCTGAGGCTTCGGCGCGTGTCGCGCGCGATGGCGCGGGCGCGCTCGAGCACGTCGTCGGGGAGGTCGAGGGTGGTCCGCACTATCGCATCTTAGCATCGTGATGCGATGATGCGGTGAGGGCGACCGGGCTACCGGAGCCAACGTCTTCCGTCTCCGGTAGCGCCGGCCCCAAGCTGCTCCCCATGAACCCCACCCTCCGCACGATCCTCGGCACGTCCCTCCTCGCCCTCGGCCTCCTCGCTGCCATTGCCGCCCCGGTCGCCGCGAGCGCGCGACCCGACCGCCCGTTCGAGTCCGTCGACGTCGATCGCGGTGTGGCGCGGTCCGCCAGCGTCGTCCTCGAGGTCGACGTCGGTCGCCTCGACCTGCGCGGGCAGGCCGCCGGCGACGGTCGAGCCCTCGTCGGCGTCCTCGACCTCGGGAGCGCGCAGACCCTGGAGCGCACGGTTCGCGGCGGCGAGCAACTCGACGTCGCCCTTCGCGGGCACACCCGGCTGCGCCCGCGCATCGTCCGGGGCGGCGCGCACTGGGACCTGAACCTTGCCGCCGACCTGCCGGCCGCGCTCACCGTGCGCTCTCGGGTGGGCGAGACGAGGCTCGACCTACGCGGCACCGCCGTGCACGCCCTGGAGCTCGACGCCGGCATCGGCGACCACGAGGTCTACCTCCCCGAGCGTGACGTCGTGGCGCGGCTCAGCACGGGGCTGGGCGACCTGGACGTCTTCGTGCCCCGCGGCGCGGTCGTGCGGATCCAGGTCGAGGGCGGCCGCGCGTTGGACGCGGTGCCCGCAGGGTTCGTCGCCGTGCCGGGCGGATACGAGCGCGACGGCGCCGGAGCGGTGATCGAGCTGACGCTCGGCGCCGGCCTGGGGGAGGCGCGGGTGCAGACGTACTGACCCGACCGGCGGCGGGCGCGATGCGCCCGCCGGACCCATCCACGAGCACCGCCGCGGAGCGCTGGGCGCCCCGCGGCGGTCTCGACGGGCGAATCGGTGTGGGGCGCTCAGCGCCGGACGACCACCTCAAAGATCGACGTCGTGCCCGACACCTCGTTCGAGACGACGAGCAGCGGGGTGCCGGTGGGGCTGTGCTCGGCCGCGATGAAGGCGGAGCTCTCGGGGCCCAAGTCGAGCGCCGCGGCGGTCTCGGCGTCGGCCTCGAAGTCGCGGTGGTTCGTGTAGCCGGCGAAGGTGGGGGCGGCGGGGTCGGAGAGGTCGTACACCGCGATCCCGCCGACGCGCTCGAGCGCGAGCTCGCCGCCGTGGCCACGCTGCGCCGGCTGTGGCTCGCCCTCCCCGTGCTCGGGGTCGCGGTCATCACCCTGCCCCAGCTGGTCAGCATCTACTTCGAACGCGTGTACCAGTTCGGTCCGACGGGCCGTGGCGTGGTCACGTTCCTCTCCGGCGTCGGGGTGACCATCGGCCTGCTCGTCGGCGAGCGGCTCGGCCGCAGTTTCGCGGCAGCCTTCGATCTCGGCTTCGTCGCCCTTCGGATAGGTGTGGTCACGAAAGGCGACAACCGCCGAGACGGCCTGACCAACGAGTGGCTGCGGTCGATGTGGCTCTCGGACCCCGACCT
>JARGGE010000197.1 GCA_029210865.1 Trueperaceae bacterium | reverse complement strand
GTCCCCGTGCACACCGGGCATTCCGAGTCTGTCAATCTCCAGTTCGCCAGGCCGCTCAGTGCCGACCGGGCCCGCGAGTTGCTCGCTGTGGCGCCCGGCGTGAAGCTGCTCGACGACCCGGCCGACCCGGCCTCGCGGCTCGACGTCCTCACCCGGGCCGAGGCCCTCGCGCGGATCGCCGACGGCCGCGTCGCGGGCGGCATGATCCCCAAGGTCGAGGCCGCGCTGGCCGCGCTCGCGCAAGGGGCCCCGGCCGCGGTGATCGCCGACGGTCGCCTGGCCGGCGAACTCGCGCGCGTGCAGACGGGCCACGCGGGGACGCGCGTCGTGCCCTGAAGCGCCGCGACCGCGCCTGCGAGGGTTCCGTAAGCGGGCCTCCGCTACATTCCGGACATCGCTCGACCGCCGCGCGCCACCACCCCAAGGGGTCCCGCGCTCGGGCATCGTCACGGAAGGAGCAGGCATGCGGCACCTCATCCACGACCTCTCGACCGATTCCCTGTTGCGGGTCGCCGCGGCGCTCGAGGGGCGCCTCATCGAAGGCACGGCGCGCGCCGACGACATCGACACGTACGTGTCCGTCCAATGGGAGATCGCCGACCGCCTCACCCCGCACGACGCGGCGCCCGACGACCGACGGGACGAGCGCCTGTTCTGACCGCCATCGCGACCGCGTAGCGACCCGTCCGCTCGGACCCACCGTGGAACACCCCCCGGCGTTCCACGGCCGGGCCCGCGTCCCTAGCCAGCGCAACCCGCGCTCTGTTACACTTCGCGGCGATGTTCCAACTCCGAGGCTTCGCCCACGCGTGCACCTTGGTCGTCGTCCTCGGCGCCTCCACCGCACTCGCGAACACGATCACCGTCCGCCCCGGCGACAGCCTGTGGGCGCTCGCTCGCGCGCACGGCACCACCGCCGCCGAGCTCATGGCGGCCAACGGGCTCCAGCACGACGCGCTCACCCCGGGGCAGGTCCTGACGCTTCCCGACCAGGCGACCGACGACTCGGCGACCGACGACGCGGCGACCACCGCGGCCGCCGACCCGGCCCCGACCACCACCGCGCCGGCCACCCCGACGCCGGCCCAGGCGGGCCCCGCCCCCAGCACGGCGACTGCGGCCACGCCGCCCGCGACGCACGTCGTCGAGGCGGGCGACAACCTCTGGTCGCTCGCGCGCCGCTACGACACCACCGTCGCCGCGCTGATGGCGACGAACGGGTTGACCGACGAGTCCTTGCGCCTCGGCACCACGCTGCGCGTCCCGTCGACCGGCGATGCCGCCGCCGCCGGCGCGCCCGCCGCGCCGACCGCGACGCACGTGGTCGAGGCGGGCGACAACCTCTGGTCGCTCGCGCGCCGCTACGACACCACGGTCGCCTCGCTCATGGCGGCGAACGCGCTCACCAGCGACGCGCTGCGGCCGGGCCTCGAGCTGACCGTGCCCGTCGCGCTCGCGACCGCCCCGCAAGCGGCGTCGACGTCCAGCGCAGCCGCACCGAGCACCGAGGTCACGCCGAGCGGCGCCGCCGCGGCCGCGCCGACCCCGGCCGCCGCCCCGGCGGCGCTGAGCGTCACCGTCCGCGAAGGCGATTCGCTCTACGAGATCGCGCTCGCCCACGACGTGCGCGTCGACGACCTGATCGTCTGGAACGACCTCGACGGCACCCTCATCCGGCCCGGTCAGGTGCTCGACCTGTTCGCACGCGAGGGCACGCCGAGCGCCGCGCCGCTGGTGGTCCACGTGGCCTCGGGCGACAGCCTCTGGACGCTCGCGCGCGTGCACGGGACCACCGTGGACGCGCTCGCCGCTGCGAACGGCATCGCGACGAACGGCACCCTGCGCGTCGGTCAGGCGCTGACGGTCCCCGGGCGCTACGCTGCCGTGCATGCGACGAGCGGCGCGGCGGGCGCCGACGTCGGCGGCGCCGCGACCACCGAGGTGCGCGTGGTGCCCGGAGACAACCTCTGGAAGATCGCGCGCCAGCACAACACCACCGTGGCGGCGCTCATGGCGCTCAACGGTTTGCCCCACGATCGGCTACAGGTCGGCCAGACCTTGAACGTCGTCCCCGGCCCGTCGCTCGGCGCCGTCTCCGCGGCCGCCGCGCCGGCGCCGGCCATCTCGAACGGCATGGTGTGGCCGCTGGTCGGCCAGATCACCAGCCGCTTCGGCTACCGACGGCTGGTCGTCTCCAGGTCGAACATGCACTACGGCCTCGACATCGACGGCGAGATCGGCGACCCCATCCGCTCGGCCACCGAAGGGACCATCACCTTCTCCGGGTGGCGCGGCGGCTTCGGCAACCTCGTCGTCGTGACCCAGGGCGAGACGGAGTACCTCTACGCGCACGCCAGCGCGCTCCTCGTCCAGGAGGGGCAGTCGGTGAGCGCCGGGCAGCCCATCGCCCGCGTCGGCGCCACCGGGACCGTCACCGGATCGCACCTGCACTTCGAGATCCGCGTCGCCGGCACCGCCGTCGACCCGCTGCCCATCCTCGAAGCGCGCGCGTCGCGCTGACCCGAACCACGTGCATCTCGTCGTCGTCGGGGACATCCACACGCAGGCCGCCAAGCTCTGGCGCATCCTGCGCGAGGCCGACCTGGCCGACGACCACGGACGCCCGAGCGAACGGCTGAGCGGCGAGGAGGACGTCCGCCTCGTCCTGCTCGGCGACCTCGTGCACGCCAAGAGCCGCGAACGCTACGCCGACCTCGCCGAGGTGCGGCGCTACGACGAGTACAACCCCCGCCACCTACGCAAGGCCGAGGTGGCGCAGGAGGCCTTCCTGCGTCAGGTCCAGGCCTTCCAGGCGGCCGCCCCCGAGGGCCGCGTGACCGTCCTGCTAGGCAACCACGACCACAACGCGATCGACGACGACCAGGGGCCGCTGCGCACCGACGACGTCAGCCACTTCGAATGGAAACCGGGGTACGGGGGCGCCCTGCCCGAGGACCTCAAGGCCTGGATCGCCGGCTGGCCCCGCGAGCTGGTCGTCGAGGGGCTCCACCTCGCGCACGTCGGCCCGCTCCCCGAGCACAACACGTTCGACCAGGGCTTCTACCTCGAGAACCGCCGCCGCTGGATCTACGAGGACGAGGACGTGATGCAGCGCACGCCGTACCGGATGGGCGTGTACGGCCACACGCCGGTGCGTGGGGGCGTGAACGTCGCCAGCCAGGGGCGCGCGATCCTGCTCGACACGAACGGCCACGGCGACGAGTACGCCTACCTCGACGTCGAGATCGCGGCGTTCGGGTACCGGCTGCGGATGCGCGGGCTCTTCTTCGACGAGCTGATCGCGCGCGAGGCCGAGGCGGGCTGACCCACCGCCCCGCACCAAGGCGCCCCGCACGACGGCGTCACTCGGCGGTCACGACCCGGTTCGCGTACGTCGGCGTCAACACCACCCACGTCTTGAAGGGCGCCAGGTCGACCTCCTCGGCGTCGCTCACGAAGCGCACGCCGATCGCGTCGCGCAGTTCCCAGCGCCCCTCGACCGCGCGCCCGGCCACGTAGAGCGTCGCGGCGCCGCCGCGCAAGGGGATCGACAGCCGCCCCGCGGGGTCGTTCGGGAACGGGCGCGCCTCGATCGCGCCGACCAGCACCGCGTCGAGGAGCACCGCTTCGCCCGCCGCGTCGACCGCCGGCGCGCCGTTGCGCACCCAGCGGTAGCCCCCGAGCGTCGCGTCGAACGCGAAGGCGGTCGTGTACGTCGCGCCGTAGCGCACCGCCACGGACGTCGCCGTCGGGGCGTCTTCGGGGGGGCGGTAGATCGTCGTCGCCACGGTGCGCCCGCGCGCGAGGTCGAGGCGGTTGATGGCGACCCGCAGCGCGTCGCCGAGCGAGAAGAGGTTGTAGGGCGCCTGCCCGTCGCCGCGGCTGAACAGGTCGCCGCGCTCGAAGGCGTTCAGCGTCGGCGCGGGCGAGGCCGCGATCGCCGCGAGCGCGCCCGGCGAGCCGCCGTCGTGGACCAACACCGCGTCGAGCCGTCCGGCGAGCTCGACGAAGTACTCGCGGGCGCTGCGCACGGGTCCGACGCGCTCCGGGTCGGTGCGATCGAACACGAGCATGAGCCGCGTCAGGCCCCCCTCGACGGGGAGCTCGACGATCGTCGAGGCCGGCCGCAGCCCGCTCTGCGGGTAGCCGCCGACGTTGTCGACGATCACGGCGAGCGGCCGCTCGAGCTGCGTCGCGAACGGCGGCCGCGGCACCGCCGGGCTGCCGGTGGGTTCGAGGCTGCCGTCGGGGCCCGCGGCCGCGCCGGCCGCCGCCACCGAGGCGTCGGGGTCGAGCGGGCCCGACTGGCCCGGGGTCGCGGCGTCGCCCCCCACGGGACGCGCGTCGTCGCGCTCGCTGGCGATGGTCGTGTCGGCGGCCGCGGCGGTGGGGTCGACCGCCGGGGCGGCCGGCGCAGGGGGCGCGAGCACCTCGGCGCGCACCTGCGGGACCGGGGTCGGGACCGGCGCCGCCACGTCGATCTGCGGCGCGACGCGCACGTCGCGCGCGGCGCCGACCGAGGCGCGCACGTCCGGCGTCGCGACCGGCCGGGCCGGCGTCACGGCGGCAACCGCGGCCGGCACCGGGACCGGCGCGGCCGCCTCGACGCTGGCGCCGACCGCCGGCAGCGGGACCGGCGCGGCCGCGGCCACGCTCACCTGCGGGACCGGCGCCACCGCCCGCGGTTCGGGCACGAGCGTGGCCACCTCCGGCATCGGCACCGGCACGCGGTCGGCCAGCGGCGCAGGTTCGAGGTCCGGCGTCTCGATCGGCGGGAGCGGCGTGGCGGGGACCGCGGCCAGCGGGACCTCGGGGGTCGCGGCCGGGGGCGCGACCGCGCGCGGCACCGGCGGGACGGGAACGTCGGGCGTCTGGGCCACGGCCGCGGCCGGCGCCGCAGCGGGCGCCTCGTCCTGCGCCACCTGCGGCTCGGGGTGCTCGGTCGCGGCCTCCGGGGCGGGTGACGTGGCCGCCTGCGGCTCGCCCACCTGCTCGTCGGCGACCTGCGGCACCTCCGTCGCAGGCGCCGGCGCGTCCGCGGCCGCAGCGGCCACGACCTCCTCGGCCAGCGCCGGGGTCCCGAGGTCGATGACGAGGTAGGTGGGCTCCGGCTCGGGCTCGGGGAGCCGCACCGCGAGGATCACCAGCAGGAGGACGAACACGTGCAGCACCGCCGACAACAGCGCCGCCCGGCGCCGGTCGGGGTCGCGGACCAGCGCGCCCCATCCCGGCGACGCACGCCGCGGACGGCGCGCTCGGGACGCGGGACCGGTGCGGCGGGCCACCCGGACCTCAGCCGCCGGCGGCGATGGCGATGCGCTGCGCGCCCGCGCGCTTGATCAGGTCCATGACCTCGACGACGAAGCCGTGGCGCACCGCCTCGTCCGCCCGCAGCACGACGGTGGTGAGCCCGGTCGCCTCGATGGCCTGCTGCACGGCGACGGCCAGCTCGTCGAGCCCCAGCTCGGCGCCGGCGAGGAAGACGCGCTCATCGCGCGTGACCGTCACGGTGGGCAGGTCCGAGGGCTGGGCGGACGCGGAGGGCGCGGTCGGCAGGTCGACGGGCAGCCCCGTCTCCAGCGTGATGAAGGTGGTGGAGACCATGAAGAAGATGATCAGGAGGAACACGACGTCGACCATCGGCGTCAGGTCGAGCCCCGGCGCCGGCACCCCCCGGTGACGCCCGCGCGCGCCACGCCGGACGGTCATCGCGTGCGCTCGTCCCCGTCGAGGTCGTCGCTACCGCGGATCGGTTCCACCCGCTCGACGCGGAGGCGCGTCGGTCCCGTCGGCGCGGGAGGCGCGCCGTCGAAGGGCAGCG
>JARGGE010000196.1 GCA_029210865.1 Trueperaceae bacterium | reverse complement strand
CCGCAGGAGCCCGAGCGCCGTCTCGAGCCTGCGGGCGCGCTCCTCGGTCGGGAGCGCCGCGTAGCCGTCGAGGATGGCGCGGACGTCGGCGAACGGGCGGCCGACGGTCGCGACCAGGCGCTCGAGCCCACCGACGACCACGTCGTCGCGGCACCCCGTCGCCAGCTCCCGCTCGAGCGGGCGACGGAGGCGGGCACGCAGCTCGGCGACCGTGTCCACCCGCCCAGTGTACGGACGGCGGCGCCCGACGGGGTGCCCCGGTCGACCCCCGGTGGCGGTGGGCGCCGTCGCGCCGCGTGGTTGGATGGGACGATGCCCGCCGCCGAACCCGTCCTCCGCACCGAACGGCGCGAGTGGGTGCTGGCGGCGACCTCGATCGGCGCCTTCTCCGCGTCGGCGATGGTCACCGCCGTGAACGTCGTGCTGCCGACGCTGGTCGAGGAGCTCGGGGCGCCGTTCGCCACGGTGCAATGGGTGGTCCTGGGGTACCTGCTCGCCTCGATCGCGCTGCTGCCGGTGATCGGGCGCCTCGCCGACCTGTGGGGCAAGCACCGGGTCTTCTTCGCCGGGTACGCGGCCTACGCGCTCGGCTCGCTCGCCTGCGCCTTGGCGCCCGACGTCGGCACCCTGATCGCCTTCCGGACCGTCCAGGGGGTCGGCGCCGCGGCGCTGACGGCGCTGGGCCTGGCGATCGTCACCGACGTCTTCCCGCAGGGCGAGCGGGGGCGAGCGATCGGCATCAACGGGGCGGTCATCTCCGCCGGGGTCGTCGTGGGGCCCTCGCTGGGCGGGCTGCTCGGCGACCTGGCCTCCTGGCGTTGGATCTTCGCAGCCGGGGTGGCGATCGCCGCGGTGGGGGCGACGCTGGCCGTGCGCGTGCTACCGCGCTACGCCCGCCAACCCGCCGGCCGCTTCGACGTGCTCGGGGGCGCGCTCATCGTCGCCGCTCTGCTCGCCTTCTCGCTCGGCCTCACGCTCGGGCAGGGGCGCGGGTTCGACGCCGCTGTGGTGCGGGGGCTGATCGCCGGCGGGCTGGCCTTGGGGGTGGCCTTCGTCGCCGTCGAGCGGCGCGTCGCGAACCCCCTCGTCGACCTGCGCCTCTTTCGCGAGCGCGACGTCTGGGTCGGCCTCGCGAGCGGCTCGGTCACCTTCGTGGCGATCGCCGGCGTGGTGCTGCTCATGCCCTTCTACCTGGAGGGAGTGCTCGGGTTGCCGGCCTGGCGCGTCGGCCTGCTCATGGCGGTCGTGCCGATCGTCCTGGTGGTCGCCGCACCGCTCGCCGGGACCCTCGCCGACCGCTTCGGCCCGCGGCCGGTCACCGTCGCCGGCATGCTGCTCCTGCTGATCGGCTACTTGGCCGTCGGCACCCTCGACGAGTCCACGACGCCGCTCGGGTACGTGGGACGCTTCCTGTTCGTGGGGCTCGGCATGGGGACGTTCCAGACGCCGAACAACACGGCGATCATGAGCGCGGCGCGGCGCGGCGGCTCCGGCGTGGCCGGCAGCCTGCTGTCGCTCACGCGCTACCTCGGGCAGGTGATCGGCACGGTGGGGCTGGGCAGCCTGTGGGCGGCGCGCACGGTGGCGCGCGCCGGGGCCGCCACCGGCACCGACGCGACCGTCCTCGCGAGCGCGGCCCAGGTGGCCGGGCTCCACGACATGCTGCGGGTGGTGCAGGCGATCGTGCTCGTGGGGCTGGTGCTGGTGGTCGGCGACCTGTGCTGGCGCCGCCGGGCCGTGCCAGACGGCCCGGTCGCGGACGCCCGGCGACGCGGCGCGACCTGAGCCAGGGCAGCCCGCCACGGCACCGCGCACCGACAGCGGCCGTCGGGTATGCTGTGCGCCGATATTTATGCGCCCGCCCGCAGCGGCGGCGCCCCACGAGGAGACCGCATGATCCGCCGCACGCTCGTCCTGCTCCTGACCGCCCTGACCGCCGTCGCCCTCGCCGCCGACCTCGGTGGCCGCATCGTGACCGTCGGCACCGACAGCACCTACCCGCCCTTCGAGTTCGTCGCCGAGGACGGCACGATCGTCGGCTTCGACGTCGACCTGGTCAACGCCATCTGCGAACGCATCAACTGCGTCGCCGAGTTCCAGAGCACCGCGTGGGACGGCATCATCCCCGCGCTCGCGGCCGGCGAGTTCGACATGATCGCCTCGGGCATGTCGATCACCGCCGAGCGTGCGCAGGTCATCGAGTTCAGCGACCCGTACCACGTCGTCACGCAGGCCGTCGCGGTCCGCGTCGAGGACGCCGGCGTCGCGTTCGACGAGCTCGTCGCGGACGGCGGCACGACCGTCGGCGCCCAGACCGGCACCACGAACGCCTACTTCGCCGAGGAAGCCTTCGGGCGCGATCGCCTCAACCTCTACGACACCTTCGCGCAGGCGGTGCAGGCGCTCCTGAACGGCGACGTCCGCGGCGTGGTCATCGACGAGGTCCCGGCGGACGCCTTCGCTGCGGAGTACGCGGGGCAGCTCGTCGTCGACATCCGCGGCCTGGGCGAGGACCCGCTCGGGATGGCCTTCCAGATCGGCAGCGACCTCGTCGACGCCTTCAACGAGGGCCTCGCCGAGATCGCCGCCGACGGCACCCTGGACGCCCTCAAGCTCAAGTGGTTCGTCACCGGGGATTGACCCGGCACCCACCGAAGCTGGACGCGCGGGGCCCCGGATCCGACCGGGGCCCCGCGCCCGTCCGGGGGCGCGCCCGTTCGCGCCCACCCCGGGTCGCGCGAACGTGAGCGCCCCCCCGACCGGTCGCGCACCCGCCGCCCGTCGCTCGGGCGGGCCGCGCGCCAGCACGTGGGTGCTGCTGTCGGCGATCCCGTTCGCGGTCTACCTGTTCTGGAGCGCCGACGACTACCGGCGCGCGCTCACCTTCATCCTCCCCGGCATCGGGGCGACGATCGGTGCCACGCTCGTCGCGTACGTCTCGGCCGCGCTGCTCGGCTTGGTCCTCGCCGCGCTCCTCGTGCTGCGCGCCGGTCCGGCCACGTGGTGGCGCACGGCGCTGCTCGCAGGGCTGGCCGCCGTCGGCGCCGCGGTCGCCTTCACGCGCCCGCCGGAGGCCTACGTGCTGGTGGGCGCCGCGGACGAAGGCACGCGGGTGGCCTTCGTGCAGGGAACCCCGAGCGCCTTCGCCGACCGCTTCCGCGCCGGCACCTGGGGCGACGCCGAGGCCGGCCCGGTCCTGGTGGTGCGCGCGGTCGACGGGGTCGACACCGCGCTCGAGCGGCTGGCCGACGGCAGCGTGGCGGCCGCCTTCCTCCCGGCGGCGTCCGCGCCCGCGGGGGCCGAGGTCATGTGGGAAGCGCGCTTCTTGCGGCCGGGGGCGGCCCGCGCCGGTGCCACCCTCGCCGTCCTCGCCTTCTTGGCGGGGGCGCTGGCGCTGGCGAGCCGGCTCGCCGGGCAACACCCGCTCGCGATCCTGGCGGAGATGTACGTCGACGCCCTGCGCGGCATCCCGATGCTCGTGGTCATCCTGTACGTCGGCTTCCCCATGCAGGGGGCGCTCCGCGAGCTGTCGGGCGGCGTCATCGACATGAACCGCATGACGCGCGGGGTGGTCGCCCTCGCGCTCGGCTACGCCGCCTACATGGCCGAGATCTTCCGCGCCGGCATCGAGGCGGTCGACAAGGGGCAGGTCGAGGCGGCCCGCTCGCTCGGCCTGGGCGCATGGCCCACCGCCCGCTACGTGGTGCTGCCGCAGGCGCTGCGCATCGTGGTGCCACCGCTCGGCAACGAGTTCATCGCCATGTTCAAGGACACGTCGCTCCTGTCGATCCTCTCGGTGCGCGACATCACCCAGCGGGCCCGCGAGTTCCAGGCGAGCTCCTTCCAGACCTTCCCGCCGTACAACACGGTCGCGCTGCTCTACATCGGCCTCACGCTGGCCGCCGCGAGCCTGGTGAAGTGGGTCGAACGCCGCACGACGTGGGGACGATGACCCCCGCCGTGGCCCGACGCCCGGCCGACCTCGCCGACGACGCGCCGCACGCGACGGTCGACCTCACCGCGCTGGCGGCGAACGTCGCCGCGCTGCGGGCTCGGACCGCGCCGGGCACGCGCCTGATGGCGGCGGTGAAGGCCGACGCCTACGGCCACGGCGTCGCGCGCACCGCGCCCGCCCTGGTGGCGGCCGGCGTCGACGCCTTCGGCGTCGCGGAGGCGGCCGAGGCGCTCGACCTGCGTGCGCTGGGCGTCTCCGCCGACGTCCTCGTCTTCGCGCCGGTGCGGGCAGGGATCGCCGAGCTCGCTGCGGCCGACGTCGCGCTGACGGTCGCCGACGCCGCGTCGCTGGCCGCGATCGAGCGCGCCGCGCCGCCGCGACCGGCGCGCGTCCATCTGAAGGTCGACACGGGCATGGGGCGGCTGGGTGCGAGCGTCGTCGGCGCCGACGGCCGCTCCGATCCCGCAGGGGTGCGCGCCGCGCTCGCCCTGGCGGCCGCGGTCGACCGCTCCCGTCACGCCGTCTTGGAAGGCGTCTGGACCCATCTCGCGTGCGCCGACGACGCGAACGCGGCCGAGCCGGGCAGCGTCACCGGGGCACAGGTGACCGCCTTCGAGGTCGTCGTCGAGGCGCTCGCGCGCGCCGGGCTGCGCCCAGCGACGGTCCACGCCGCCAACTCGGCGGCGACGATCGCCCGGCCGGACGCGCACTTCGACCTGGTGCGTCCCGGCATCGCGGTCTACGGCCAGCCGCCGTCGGCGCACGTCGCCGCCCTGGCGCCCGACCTGCGTCCGGCGCTGACGCTCGACGCGCCCATCACGTTCGTCAAGCGCGTGGCGGCCGGCACCCCCATCGGGTACGGCGCCACCTGGCGTGCGCCGCGCGCGACGACCGTCGCGACCGTGCGCCTGGGTTACGCCGACGGCTTCCCGCGGGCGCTGTCGTCGCGGGGGCGCGCCGTGGTGGGCGAGCGGTCCGCCGTGGTCGCCGGTCGGGTGTGCATGGACCAGGTCATGCTCGATCTCGGTCCCCACGGCGACGCGCGCGTCGGCGACCGGGCGGTGTTCGTGGGCGGTGCGGGACCGACGGCGGTCGAGGTCGCCGAAGCGGCAGGCAGCTTCGTCTACGAGCTGCTCACGCGCCTCGGGCCGCGCATCGTCCGTCGCTACGTGGGCTGACGCTCAACCGTCGGCGGGTCGCGGCTCGACGAGCTCGCCCTCGAGCGGCAGGAGGTCGATCCGCTCCGCGCGGACCCACGAGACGCGCCGCTCGTCGGCCTCTTCCACCGTGAAGCGCACCCCCTCGTGGTCCAGCGACTCGCCGGTCTGCGGGATGCGCCCGAGCTCGCTGATCAGGAAGCCGGCGAGGGTGTCGTACTCGCCCTCGTCACCGAAGAGCACCTTGAAGTGATCGGCGACCTCCTCGAGGTGGACGCTGGCGCGGATGCGCACCGTGCCGTCGTCGCCGTCCTCGATGTCGAGCTCCTCGTCCTCGTCGGTCTCGTCGTAGATCTCGCCGGTGATCTCCTCGATGAAAGGAGCAACTTCCTCAGCCATGGTGTTGACGGCGTTCGCGCCCATGGCGTCCCTACAGTCGACGAGGAGGTGGACGACCACCATCGGGCCTTTCCTGGTGGATACGACATTCGCCTCGAGGCCTACGACGCCGCCCCCGTATCTGACCAGCATCGGGTCTTTCTCGTTCGCCTTTGCTGCGATCTCCTCAGATCGGGCGAGGATGGAGAGCCTCGCACCGTGGGGGTCGTCGACCCCCGTCACCTGGATCAGAGCCCTCATCACGGGCCTGGTGCTGCTGGTCACAAAGCCGCCGCCCGCGAGGGCCATCGCATGACCGGCTCGGGGCTTTTCGTGGTCAACCCGCCCTACGG
>JARGGE010000195.1 GCA_029210865.1 Trueperaceae bacterium | reverse complement strand
CGTCGACCAGCGGGGCGACGTCCTGGTCAACGAGGTCGCGCCGCGCCCGCACAACTCGGGCCACGTGACGATCGAGGCCTGCCGCGTCGACCAGTTCGAGCAGCAGTTGCGCGCCGTCTGCGGGCTGCCGCTCGGCGACCCGGCGCTGGTGTGCCCCGGGGCGATGGCCAACCTGCTCGGCGACGTCTGGGTCGGCGGCGTGCCCGACTGGGCCGCCGCGCTCGCCGTGCCCGGGGTGCGGCTGCACCTCTACGGCAAGCGCGAGGCCCGTCCAGGGCGGAAGATGGGCCACCTGAGCGCGACCGCGGCGAGCGCTGGGGAGGCGGCCGAACTGGTACGGCGCGCGCGGAACCGGGCGGCGCGGACGCCGCCCTCGGCGCCCACGAGCGACCCGCGCCCGGGGCGCGGCTGAAGGGGGGGCACGCATGCAGAACGTCCTGTTCCTGACGGCCGACGCGCGCGGTCGCTTCGAGCGCGCGCTCGTTGCGGCGCGCGAGGAGCTCGCGGCGCTGGCGCCGCGCGACCGCGACCTCTTCGAGGCGCGCCTCGAGCGCTGGTTCCAGCACCTCGACGACGGCCTCGCCGCCGTCTACGGCCGCCGACCCGATTTCGCCGAGTTCGTCGAACGGCTCGTGCGCGCCCTCGCGCGCCATGCGGTGGCGCGCCCGGAGCCGCTCAAGCGCCTCGACCTCGAGCGCGACCTCACGCCCGACTGGTTCCAACGCGAGCGGATGGTCGGGTACGTGTTCTACGTCGAGCGCTTCGGGGGCACCCTGCGCGGGGTGCTCGAGCACCTCGACTACCTCGAGGAGCTCGGCGCCACCTACGTCCACCTGATGTACGTGCTGCGCCCCCGCGAGGGCGAGAACGACGGCGGGTACGCGATCGCCGACTACCTCGACGTCGATCCGCGGCTCGGCACGATCGACGACCTGACCGCGTTGTGCGAAGCCCTGCGCGAGCGCGGGATCGCCACCTGCGTCGACCTGGTCCTCAACCACTGCGCCGACACCCACGCCTGGGCGCAGGCGGCGCGCGCGGGCGACGAGCGTTACCGCGGATACTTCTACACGTACCCGGATCGGCAGGAGCCCGACGCCTTCGAGCGCACGCTGCCCGAGGTCTTCCCGGACTTCGCCCCGGGCAACTTCACCTGGGACGAGGCGATGGGTCGCTGGGTCTGGACGACCTTCAACGCCTACCAGTGGGACCTCGCCTGGAGCAACCCGGAGGTCTTCCTCGAGGTGGTCGAGATCATGGGGGCGCTCGCCAACCGCGGCGTCGACGTGTTCCGGATGGACGCGGTGGCCTTCCTGTGGAAGCGGCTCGGCACCGATTCCCAGAACCAGCCCGAGGTGCACGACCTGCTGCAGGCGCTGCGCGCGTGCTCGAAGATCGCCACCCCGGCCGTCGCGCACAAGGCGGAGGCGATCGTCTCGCCGGGCGACCTGATCCACTACTTCGGCACTGGTCGCCGCTACGGCAAGGTCGCCAACGTCGCGTACCACAACAGCCTGATGGTGCAGACCTGGTCGGCGCTGGCGAGCCGCGACGCGCGCCTGATGACGCACGCGCTCCGCGCCTTCCCGCCGACGCCGTCCTCGATCGCCTGGGGCTGCTACGTCCGCTGCCACGACGACATCGGCTGGGCGATCACCGACGAGGACGCCGCCGCGGTCGGGCTGTCCGGGGCGGCGCACCGTTCGTTCCTGTCCGACTTCTACTCTGGGCAGTTCCCGGGCACCTTCGCCCGCGGGGCGGTGTTCCAGTACAACCCCGCGACCGGCGACCGGCGCATCTCGGGGAGCTGCGCGAGCCTCGCGGGCATCGAGGCGGCGCTCGACGCCGGCGACGAGCAGGCGCTGGCGCTCGCGATCGAGCGGGTGCTCTGGGCGCACGCGGTCGCCGTCGGCTTCGGCGGCATCCCGCTGCTCTACATGGGCGACGAGTTCGGGCTCGTCAGCGACCACGGCTACCTGCTCGACCCCGACCGGAGCGCCGACAACCGCTGGATGCACCGGCCGGCGATGGACTGGACCGCCGCCGACCGCCGGCACCTGCCCGGGACGGTCGAGGCGCGCGTCTACCACGGCCTGGCGACGATCCTGCGGGCGCGCTCCCGGACGCCTCACCTGCACGCGCAGACCCCCCAAGAGGTGCTCGACCTCGGGCACGAGCGGGTCTTCGCCACCCTCCGCCGCCACCCGCTCGGCCCGATGGTCGGCCTCTACAACGTCACCGAGGACGTCCAGCGCGTGTCGGCGACGGTGCTCGAGGCGCATGGCCTGGGGCAGCCGTACGACCAGCTCGAGCAGCGCTTCGTCGACGTCCGCGGCAGCGTGCTGCTGCGTCCGTACGACCGTCTTTGGCTGGTGTGACCAGGGCGCCGCGGCTGCCGCCGGGCGCCGCGCCGACGGGGCACGCGCCCCGCATCCATCCAGTGGGTTGCGCGAGGGGCGTCGGGTGCGCTAACATCGGGAGGTTTGGGACCCCCTGACCGGCAGCGATCGGTCCGGGGGGTGGTCGGTTGCGCGGGATTTGCGCGCCCGGTGCCCGTCCAGGACACCGATCAAGGCGCTCGGGAACCGCGTCCCACCCAGCACCGCGAGCAGGTCCCGCCTCGCCGTAGGGCATCGATCCTCCGGCGGGCCGTTCTCACGAGCGGATGGGCTCGAGCGCGGCCACCCGCGGGGCGTCCCCCCTGGCGGGGACACCTCGACCGGCACCGAGCGCCCCTCGGACCCGGACGCACGAAGGAGTTGATCGTTCTGCCTACCGTCAACCAGCTGCTCCGCAAGGGGCGCACTCAGATCGGCAAGAAGAACAAGGTGCCCGCGCTCAAGGGGAGCCCCCAGCGGCGTGGCGTCTGCACCGCGGTCAAGACCCAGACCCCCAAGAAGCCCAACTCGGCGCTTCGCAAGATCGCGCGCGTTCGGCTGTCGACCGGCTTCGAGGTGACTGCCTACATCCCGGGCGAGAAGCACAACCTCCAGGAGCACTCGGTCGTGCTGATCCGCGGCGGTCGCGTCAAGGACCTCCCGGGCGTCCGCTACCACATCGTGCGCGGCACCCTCGACGCCCAGGGCGTCGGCGTCGGCCGCTACGTCCAGCGCAACCAGGGTCGTTCCAAGTACGGCACCAAGAAGCCGAAAGCCAAGAAGTGACGAGGTAATCCATGGCCCGCCGACGTAGAGCCGAAATCCGCAAGCTCGATCCCGATCTCGTCTACAGCGACACGACCGTTACGGCGTTCGTGAACAAGCTGATGCGCGACGGCAAGAAGAACCTCGCCAGCCGCGTCTTCTACGCGTCCTGCCGCCTGATCCAGGACCGCAGCGGCCAGGAGCCGCTCAAGGTCTTCCGTCAGGCCGTCGACAACGTCAAGCCGCGCATCGAGGTCAAGAGCCGCCGCGTCGGGGGCGCCACCTACCAGGTGCCCATCGAGGTCGGCCCGCGCCGCGGGAACAGCCTCAGCCTGCGCTGGCTCGTGGCCGCGTCGAACGCGCGCCCCGAGCGCACCGCCGTCGAGCGGGTCGCGGGCGAGCTGCTCGATGCGGCCGCCGGTCGCGGTGGTGCCGTCAAGAAGAAGGAAGACGTCGAGCGCATGGCGGAGGCGAACCGCGCGTACGCCCACTACCGCTGGTGATCGCCGGCGACGGAGTCTAGGGAACCCATGGCCACCACCCCCACCATCGACCTCCGCGTGACCCGCAACATCGGGATCGCCGCCCACATCGACGCGGGCAAGACGACCCTGACGGAGCGGATCCTCTTCTACACCGGCAAGATCCGGAAGGTCGGCGAGACGCACGAAGGCGCCTCGCAGATGGACTGGATGGAGCAGGAGAAGGAACGCGGCATCACGATCACCTCGGCGGTCACCCAGGCCTTCTGGAACGACCACCGCATCAACATCATCGACACGCCCGGCCACGTCGACTTCACCATCGAGGTCGAGCGCTCCATGCGCGTGCTCGACGGCGCGATCGCCGTCTTCGACGCCAGCCAGGGGGTCGAGCCGCAGAGCGAGACCGTGTGGCGCCAGGCGGACAAGTACCGGGTGCCGCGCCTCGCGTTCGCGAACAAGATGGACAAGACCGGCGCCGACTTCCAGATGGTGCTGGACTCGATGGCCGATCGCCTCGGCGCGAACGCCATCCCGGTCCAGTGGCCGATGGGCGCCGAGAACGACTTCCTCGGGCTGATCGACCTGGTCGAGATGCAAGCGTTCACGTACGGCGACGACCTGGGCACCGCCATCGAGGTCGGCGAGATCCCCGCCGAGTACGTCGAGATCGCCGCGGCGAAGCGCGCCGAGATGATCGAGCGCATCGCCGACGTCGACGACGATGTCGCCATGCTCTTCCTCGAGGGCGAGGAGGTGCCGGTCGACGTGCTGCGCGCGGCGATCCGCAAGGGCACCAACGCGATGAAGCTGTTCCCCGTCTTCGCGGGCTCCGCCCTGAAGAACAAGGGCGTCCAGCGGCTCCTCGACGGCGTCACCGACTACCTGCCCAGCCCGCTCGAGGTACCGCCCATGCGCGGCATCGACCCGTCGAACGGCGAGGCGCTCACGCGCGCGCCGGCCGAGTCGTCGCCCGCGTCGGCGTTGGCCTTCAAGATCATGACCGACCCCTACGTGGGCCGCCTGACCTTCGTGCGCGTCTACTCGGGGGTGCTCGAAGCCGGCTCCTACGTGCTGAACGTCTCGAAGGGCAAGCGCGAGCGCATCGGCCGGCTCCTGAAGATGCACGCGAACAGCCGCGAAGAGGTCGAACGCATCGGCGCGGGTGACCTGGGCGCGGTCATCGGCCTCAAGGACACGACCACCGGCGACTCGCTCAGCGACCCCGATCACCCGATCGTGCTCGAGTCGATCGAGATCCCGGCGCCCGTGATCACGGTCGCCATCGAGCCGGCCTCGAAGGCCGACCAGGACAAGCTGGCGAACGGCCTGGTCAAGCTCGCCGAGGAGGACCCGACCTTCCGCGTCGAGTCCGACCCCGAGACCGGTCAGACCAAGATCTCGGGCATGGGCGAGCTCCACCTCGAGATCATCGTCGACCGGCTGCGCCGCGAGTTCCACGTCAACGCGACCGTGGGCGCGCCGCAGGTCGCCTACCGCGAGACGATCACCAAGCCCGTCGACGTCGAGGGCAAGTTCGTGCGCCAGACCGGCGGTCGCGGCCAGTACGGCCACGTCAAGGTCAAGGCCGAGCCGCGCGAGCGCGGTGCGGGCTTCGAGTTCGAGAACGTCGTCGTCGGGGGCGCGATCCCCAAGGAGTACATCAACGCCATCGCGAAGGGCGTCGAAGAGGCCATGCAGAACGGCCCGCTCCTCGGCTTCCCGATCGTCGACGTCAAGGTCGCCCTGTACGACGGCTCGTACCACGAGGTCGACTCGTCCGAGATGGCCTTCAAGATCGCCGCGAGCATGGCGGTCAAGGAGGTCATGCGGCAGGGCCACGCCGCCGTCCTGGAGCCGATCATGCGGGTCGAGGCCGTCACCCCCGAGAACTACATGGGCGACGTCATCGGCAGCCTGAACGCACGCCGCGGCCAGATCCAGGGCATGGAGCTGCGCGGCAACGCGCAGGTGATCAACGCCCACGTGCCGCTCTCCGAGATGTTCGGCTACGCGACCGACCTGCGCAGCATGAGCCAGGGCCGCGCGACCTTCACGATGTTCCTCGACCACTACGCGCAGGTCCCGAAGAACATCCAGGACCAGCTCGTCAAGCAGTAAGACCTCAAGCGACTTCCGGTGCGCCCGCACGGGCGCACCGCGACCCCTCCAGGAGATCGAGATCATGGCGAAAGCGACGTTCGAGCGTACGAAGCCTCATGTGAATGTGGGGACGATTGGGCATGTGGATCATGGGAAGA
>JARGGE010000194.1 GCA_029210865.1 Trueperaceae bacterium | reverse complement strand
CCTCGCGGCCGCCCTCCGGCCGCTGCCGCAGACGCCCGACCCCACCCTCGACGCCGTGGTCGTCGCCGTCTACGCGGCGGCGTTCGCCGGCCCCCCGTACGACGAGGGCGCCGCCGCGGCGCCTCGCTTCGTGCCCCGGTGGGCGGCGCACCGCGTCGCGCCCGGATGGCGGGGGTACGGGGCCTGGGTCGACGACCGCCTGGTCGGCTTCGCCTACGGCCACGCCGCGGTCGCCGGCGCTCCGTGGGTGGACGCGCTGCTCGCGAAGTTGGCGCCGACGACCCGGGCCAAGTGGGCGTCCGACGCCTTCCTGGTGTGCGAGCTGGCGGTCGCGCCGGAGCACCGCGGGTTGGGCCTGGGCGGCGCCCTGCACGACGCTTTGATCGCCGAGGCGCCGCACACCACCGCGCTCCTGACCACGCTCGACGACCGCGAGAACGTGGGCGCGAAGCTCTACGCCCGCCGCGGCTGGCGGCGCGTGAGCACCCCGTACGTCGTGGCCGGGTACCCGCACCGCTACGTCGTGATGGGCGTGCGCCTCGACCGCTGCGGCTAGGGGCTCGGTTCGTATCGTGTAACGGTGTGATAGACTTCGAGCATGGACCCTGAACGCGCGGACGCGTACGCCGAGGCCAAGCAGGCGGCGCGGGACGCCGTCGCCGAGCGCCTGCTCGACCTCACCGACGCGCGCCTCGCCGAGGAGGGGCCGGCCGGTCTGTCGATGCGCCGCCTCGCCAACGCCGCCGGGTGCTCGACGATGGTCTTCTACACGGCCTTCGGCACCAAGGGCGGGCTGCTGGACGCGCTCGCGGCGCGCGAGGCCGCCCGCTGGGCCGACGAGGCCCTGACCCTCGCCGATCCCGATCCGGTGGCGTGGCTCGACGCCACGGGGCGCGCGCTGCTCGCGCTCGGCGCCAGCCGCCCGCACCACCGCGAGCTGGTGTTGGGCCCTGGGGCCATCGAGACGCTTGCCGACGCCGTCCGCGCCGCCGTGCGGCGCGCCTGGCCCGACCCGGCGCCCGGCGGCGACGAGGTCGCCGCGGCGGTGTGGTCGGCGTGGCGGGGCGCGCTCGTCGTCAGCGATCCGGGCGAGGCGGCGCTCGTGCACGGCGGCGTCGTCCGGCTCTGGTCCGCGGCCGTGGCCGACGCGCAGCGGCGCGGCGGCGTCGTAGGCTGACGGCACCGAAGTCGAGAGGAGCCACCGTGACCGGTCCCCGTGTCCCGTACGCCGTCACGCCCCGCACCGTCGTCGTCCCCACCCCGGCCGAGGCGGTCGAGCAACGCCTGAGCACCGACGACTTCTACCTCGACGTCGACCTCGGCGAGCAGGCCGCCGACGAGCTGGGCGACCGCGTCGCCTCGGTGCGCTTCCCGCCCGGCTGGCCCGGCGACACCAACGACCTCGCCCGCTGGGCCGCAGAGCACGCGGCCGAGGGCATCGAGGGCTGGACCGCGACGATCGTGGACCGCGCCTCGCTCGAGGCCATCGGTCAGGTCGGCTGCCTGGCGCCGCCCGATCCCGACGGCGTGGTCGAGATCCGCTACGCCACGAACGCCGACCAGCGCGATCGCGGGGTGGCGACCGAGGCGGGCGGCGCCTTCGTCGCGTGGCTGCTCGCGCAGCCGGCCGTCCGAACGGTCGTCGCCGAGTGCCGCGTCGACAACGCCGCGTCGGTCCGCGTGATCGAGAAGCTCGGCTTCGCGCTCGTCGACGAGCGCGAGGACGAGCAGGGCCGTGTGCTCCGCTGGGCGAAGCGCGCGGGCTGAACTTGCCCTACGGGCTCTTACTAGGCGCCTTCGGGCAGCCGGTGACGCGCGCGGGCGGCCCGCCCGCACGGCCGCGGATCTCAGAGCCGCCGAAGGTAGGCCTCCGGGTCGTCGAGGAACGCGCGCAGCGTGCGCACGTGTTCGAGTTCCTCGAAGGGCGTCTCGACGGCGCCGTGCTCGCTCAGCTGGTAGCGGCGCGCGCCCGGGTAGGCCATGAGCATCGGCGCGTGGGTGGCGATCAGGAACTGGGCGCCGCGCGCGGTAGCGTCGCGCACCAGCGCGAGCAGCGCCAGCTGGCGCAGCGGCGAGAGCGCCGCCTCCGGTTCGTCGAGCACGTAGAGCCCGGGCCCGGTCAGGCGCGCCTGGAAGAAGGCCAGGAACGACTCGCCGTGCGACCGCGCGTCGAGGTCGCCACCGTAGCGGCCCTCGAGCGCCGCGGCGGAGCCGAGGTAGGGCGCGAGCCGACGGGCGCGCTCGGCGTCGGACAACGGCGGTAGCGCGGCGTCCGCTCGGGCGGCGTCGGCGAGCAGCTCGGCGCGGTGCCGCCGCACCCGCTGCGCGTACCCGAAGTAGTCCTCGGCGCGCAGGAAGAGCCCCCGGCGGCTGCGCGCGGTCCATTCGAGGCGCAGCGCGTCGGCCAAGGGGCGCACGGCGTCGAGGGTGGGGTCGTCCTCGAGGTCGACCGCGCCGGCAGTGGGGAGCTCCGCGGCGATCGCGATCGCCTCGAGGAGCGAGCTCTTGCCGCTGCCGTTCTCGCCGACCAGCACCGTGACTGCTGGGTCGACCTCGAGGCGCCGGGCGCCGCGCAGCAGGTCCAAGGCGAAGGGGAAGCCGGGTCCGGCCGGTGGGAGGGCGACGGCGCGCAGGGGCACCCGTGCATCATGCCCGACGCGGCGCGCGGCGACGAGCGCGCTTCCGCACCGGATCTCGGACGCGAGCGTCTCCCTCCGGACGTTCGCCTCTGGACACGCCCTGGGGGCGACGCGACGCTGGCGCCATCGTCGTGCCCGCGTCCGGCGGCTTCGTGGCGCCGTGGTGGGCCGGGTGAGGAGGGCAGTGGCGCGGCGCACCCCCGCGCGTCGCCGCGCGTCCGTCGAGGTCCCGCGGCCCGTTCGCGAAAGCCAGGTGCCCGCATGCGCCGTCCCGCCGCCCTTCGCCACCTCATCGCCGTGTTCGCCCTCGCGTCGTTGGCGTGCGCCCTCGCCCAACCGACCTTCACCATCGCGCTCGACCAGACGTCGAGCGGCACGATCGGCACGCTCGACACCACGCACGCGTACCTGCCGACGTGCCGTCGGGGCTGAGCGGCTTCACCGTCGAGGTCACCGGTGGGGACCGCGACGCCGACCTCGCCGTCTTCCTCGGCGACGAGGAGCTCTGCTGTGCCCGCGGCGAGGCGCCGAACCCGACGCTCACCGTCGCGCGGCCGCGCGCGGGGACCTACCGGATCGTCGTCGCGAACCTCGGGACCGAGGAGCTCCACTACGTGCTGAGCGCGGTGCTGGACGGCGCCGCGGTCCTCGAGCTCGCTTCGGTCGTCGTCGCTTCGGGCGCGCCGATCGCGGTGCGCTTCGCGGGCGCGCCGGGCGAGGCGGGCGGCTGGATCGGCCTCTTCGGCCGCGGCGCGGACGACGCCGCGTTCGTCTCGCGGCAGTTCCTGGAGGGCGCCACGGCCGGCCAGCGGTCCTTCGAGGCCCCGAGCGAGGTGGGCGCGTACGAGTTCCGGATGCTCGCGAACGACGGTGCCGACGTGATCGCCATGAGCCTACCCGTCCACGTCGAGGTCGCGAAGGCGCCCGGCACTGGGCCGATCGGGCACGGCGCCTGCGAGACGGACGGCGCGTGCTGCGCACCCTGACGGAGTGGGGCGTGGGGCGGGGCACGCGACGACCCTGCGGGCCGCCGACGGGCCTGCTGCGCTAGCTGGCGTCGATGCCGAGGCGGGCCAGCGTCGCGCGGCCCGCGCCCTCGAACGCGGGGTCGTCGTGCGCGCGCGCCCACGCGATCGTGCCCACCGCGTGCAGAGCGCGCAGCGCGTCGATGACGGCCTCGTCGGACGGCGTCGGGCGGCGCCCGTACCCGCGCCAGAAGGCCTCGGCGAGGTCCGGTCGGGCCAGCCAAGCCCCGTCGACCAGCTTCAGGACGTCCACCCAGGCGACGTCGGGGCGGGCGTGCTCGAAGTCGATGACGCCGAAGCCGGCGTCGCCGGTGGCCCTCGCCTCCCAGAGCCAGTTCCGGGGACCGAAGTCGCGATGGCACGGTATGCGCCGCAGGTCGGCGGCCGCCAGCGCGGCGAGTTGCGCCCGCACCGCCGCCACCGCTCCGCCGGTCAGCGCGGCCCCGGCCCGCTCGGCCCACCCGTCGAGCCTGGCGAGGAGCGCTTCGTGCGGTGGCATCGGGTCGTCGTCGCGGAACGGCTGGTCGTGCCAGGCGCGCAACCAGCTGCCGGCGGCGGCGTGCACGGCGGCCCCGTCGATGGTGGGCGCCTCGGGCACGAGCACGCCCGGGACGGGGGAGAGGAGCAGCGCCGGGGCCGGTGTGGTCGTCGCTGCCAGCAGGCGCGGCGTGCCCGCGACCGCGGGCGCCCACGCGCGGAGCGCCGCCCGCTCTTGACGGTGCTTGCGCGGCTGCCGGTGGCGTTTGAGGTAGGCGACGCGTCCGTCGTCCGCGGTGACGCGGGCGACCGCCGAGGCCGCGTGCGGCCAACTGGCGTCCTCGACGGCGATCAGTCGCGCGCCGAGCGCCGCCTCCGCCCAGGGGTGCAGTGGGGTCAGGTCGAGGCGAGCCACGTCGGGACGACGGCCGCGAGCGCCAGCCCGAAGGCCACGGCGAGCGCCGCCGGCAGCAGCCGCGGCCGCCAGGAGATGAGCGCCAAGAGCGCCAGACCGTAGGGCACGAGCATCGGCAAGCGCCAGGCGACGAAGGTCCGGGCCGGCAGGAAGGGGAGCGCGGCGACCTGCACGCCCAGCACCGCGCCCACCACCAGGACGGCGCCGACGGGACCCAGACGGGTCGCGGCCAGGCGGGGGCGCACGTACCCCGCGTACAGCAGGACGTCGACGAGCGCGGTCGTGACGGGGAAAAGCAGCAGCGATCCCCACGCGGCCCACGCGGGCAGCGGACCGGCGAGCACGGCCGTGCCCACCGAGGGGTCGCCCCAGATGCGCGTGCCGTGCCAGACGGGCACCAGCGTCGCCAGGGCCACCAGGAGCGCCCCCGCGACCGCGGCCACCAGGACGTCGCCCCGTCGCCAGGGCGCGGGTGCGACGAGCGCGCGCAGCGGGAGGCGCTCGGCCCGGGCGGCCGCCATCAGCAGCGCCCCGCCGATGACGTTCGCGAGCACCCCGGAGACCGGCCACCAGGCGGCCGACGACCACCAGGCTTCGGTGGCGCCGCTGGCGGCGAGGAGGGCCGCGACGAGGGCCTGGGCCGCCAAGAGCGTGAGCGGGCGGAGCGCGAGCAGCGCCCAGGCGCGGCGGATCGCGGCGGGAACGAACGGCGGCGCGGCAGGCCGGGGGACGGTCATGGGGCGAGTCTACGGGCGGGCGCGCGGTCGGCGTGCTCGCCCCGGCGACCGTCGCCGGGGGCCCACCGCCCAGGCCCGGCCGTGGCGTACGGTGCGGCGTGGCCCGCGTGCTCCGCTCGCTCCTCGCTCTGTGGCTGACCGGCACCGCCTTCGCGGCGGCGCCTCGCGCCCCGACGTGCACCGACCTCGTCGCGGCCTTGCCGGCCTCGCTCGAGGCCGCCGACGAGGTCGTCGTCGCGGTGACGATCGAGCAGGGGGGGCGCGAGGTGGCCTACGAGCGCTCGCGGGTCCGGCGCCAGGGCGACGAGGTCACCACCGAGGTGCTCGAGCGCCGCGGCCTGCGCCGCCCCGACGGGGCCGACGGAGGGGGCGGGGGAGGCGACGGCGACGCCTTCGACCTGCTTCCGTGCGCCGACCACGACCTGGTGCTCGAGGACGACGGCGGGCTGCGGCTCTCGCTGCGCGACGCCGATCCCGAGGCGCCGGTCGCCGCCTGGACGCTGCGCTTCGTCGACCTCGACGGCGTCTGGCGACCGGCGGAGCTGGTCGCCCCGTTCGAGGTGCGCCTGCTGTTCGTGCCCGTGCGCGGGCGCTTCGTCAC
>JARGGE010000193.1 GCA_029210865.1 Trueperaceae bacterium | reverse complement strand
CAGAGCGGGTACGTGCTGTACGACCAACTGCTCTACCTGCAGGCGCAGCGCGGCTTCGCGGCCGTGCACCGCGAACTGCACGGCGGCGACGACCACGCGCTCCAGGAACGCATCGCGCGCTTGCGCCACCTGCTGCGCGCCAACTACTGGTTCGGCGACGACGGGGCCGACGGCGACGAGGCCGACGAGGACGTCTACCACCCCGTCCTGTACGCGAAGGGGCGCGAGGCGGCCGCCCACTGCCGCGGCGCGTACTGGATGCCCTACTTCTCACCGCTGGGGTACGGGACGCGCTTCGACGGCATGGCCAACGCGCTGGCCTCGCTGTTCGGCGTGTCGGACGACGCGCGCGAGCGCGCCGTGGACGCCTTCGTGACGGAGGAGCTCGTCGACCCCGACGTGCGCCTGCTGCCCGCCTTCGACCCCGTGATCACGTCCAAAGACGAGTACTGGGACGACCTGCAGATGTCCTTCTCGCACTCCTTCAAGAACGAGCCGTACGCCTACCACAACGGCGGCTTGTGGCCGCTGGTGACGGCCTTCTACGCCGCCGGCCTGGCCCAGCGCGGCGACCTCGAGGGCGCCCGCACCTACCGCGACGGCGTCCACGCGGCCAACCGCCGCGCCCGCGACGGTGAGCCCTGGTCGTTCTCCGAGTTCCTGCACGGGCGCAGCCACGAACCGGGCGGCACCTGGCCGATGGGGTGGAGCGCGGCGGCGGCGGTCATCGCCGACGCCTACGTCGAGGGCGCGCGACTGGCGATCGGCCGCGCCTGACGCGCGAACGCGGGGTGCGGCGCCACGGACGGAAACATGACCTGCGTGGTATGAATTCGGTCAGCGACGTGACCGCGGCCGGCCCTCACGGGCCGGCTGCCCTGTACCTAGACCGAGGAGCCCGCCGATGAACCCACCGCTCGACCGCGCCGCCGTGTTGGCCAAGTTCGACGTCACGGACGCCGACCTGGACCTGTTCCGCGAAGCGGGCACGCACCTGGTCCCGCAGATCGAGGGTTTCGTCCAGGATTGGTACGGCTGGTTGCGCCAGCACGAGGAGTTCGAGACCTTCTTCGGCAGCGCCGAGGAGCTCCTCGCCCACGTGCAACGCCACCAGGTGCGCCACTGGAGCACCTTCTTCTCCGGCGCGATCGACGACCGCTACCTCGCCGCGCGGCGCCACGTGGGCGCGGTGCACGGCCGCATCGACCTGCCGAACGTCATCTACCTGGCCGGCATGTTCATGTCCGACAAGCTGCTGCGCGAGCGGCTGGCCGCCGTCCGCCCGACGCCGGAGCGCCTCGAGGCGATGGCGGCGGCGATCGAGAAGCTGATCTTCCTCGACACCCACCTGGTGCTCGACCAGATCCACGCCACCCAGCGCCAGGAGGCCGAGCGCGCGGCCGAGGAGAACGCCCGCCTCGAGGCGCGCAGCGAGGCGCTCTTGGAGCAGGCGACGCCGGTGACCCCCATCTGGGAGGGGATCCTGCTCCTGCCGCTGATCGGCGTGCTCGACTCCAGCCGCACCCAGGAGATCATGACCAAGACGCTCTCGATGATCAGCGAGACGCGCACCAAGGTCTTCATGCTCGACATCAGCGGCGTGCGCACGGTCGACACGGCGGTCGCGAACCAGCTCGTCAAGATCACCCAGGCGACGAGGCTCATGGGGTGCGAGGCGATCGTCTCGGGCATCTCGCCCGAGATCGCCTTCACCATGGTGGAGCTGGGCGTCGGCATCGGCCAGATCCGCACCACGGCCACCCTGCGCGACGCCTTCGAGATCGCGCTGGAGCTGGTCGGCGACGGTGCGCGCCTGCGGCCCGAGCGCCCCTGAGCGCGGCCGTGGGCGACGCGCACGGCGAAGGCTGGACCGGCGACCGCGGCCCCACCACCACCCGAGTGGGGCGGGCGCTGGTGGTCACGCTGCCGCGCGAGCTCGACGACGGTACGCTGCGCGCGCTGCGCACCGACCTGCTCGAGCGGGTGCGGCGCGAGCGCGTTCGTTCGGTGGTCTTCGAGGCGTCCGGCCTGGACGTCATCGACGCGCAGGAGTTCCGCGACCTCACCGCGGTGGCGCGCACGGCCGCCTGGTTGGGGGTGCGGCCGCTGTTGGTCGGGCTCTCGGCCGGCATCGTCGGCTACGTGGTCGACGCCGGCCTCGACGCCAGCGCCTTCACGGCGTTCGGCACCCTCGAGGACGCGCTCGCGGCGCTGGCCCGCGAGGCGGACGAGGACGCGACGACCAGCGGCGACGGCCGCGACGCCCAGGCGGCGGACGGCGGCACGCCGGTCGCGAAGCCCCCCGACGGCGAGCGATGATCGCCGTGGAGCACGAGCGCTTCGAGATCGCACGGCCGCTCGACCTGCAGCTCGCGGTGCTCCGTTGCCAACGCTCCATGCTGCTGCGCGGCGCGAGCGACCTCGAACGCTCGGTGGTGGCGACGATCGTCAGCGAGCTCGGTTCCAACGTGCTCAAGTACGCCGACCGCGGCACCCTCGAGCTGCGCCGGCTGCGCGACGCCGGTGCGGCGGGGGTCGAGATCACCGCCCGCGACGCCGGTCCCGGCATCGCCGACGTCGCGCTCGCCCTCACCGACCACTACAGCAGCGGCCGCACCCTCGGGCTCGGCCTGCCCGGCGTCCGACGCATGGCCGACGAGCTCGACATCGGCACCACCCCGGGCGGCGGCACCACCGTCACCGTGCGCAAGCGCTGGAGCGGCCGCCCCGCCGCGCGCAGCGCCGCGGAGCGCGTCGAGGACGCGACGCTTCGTCTGCACGCCGCCGGACCGACCTGGCAGGCGGCCGCCACCGTGCGCGCGCGCGACGGCCACCGCGCCGGCGGCGACCACGTCGCGATCGTCGAGCGCGACGAGCGGCTGGTCCTCGCGATCGTCGACGCCACCGGCCACGGGTCCGCGGCGAACGCGGTGGCGCTCGACCTGACCCACCGGCTGCGGGAGCACGTCGCGTACGCCCCCGACCCCGACGACGTCGCCGGCCTGCTGCACCTTCTGCACGAGGCCAGCGTCGGCACGGTCGGGGCCGCCGTCGGGCTGGCGCTGCTCGACGCGCGCCGCGACGAGCTGCGGTACCTGGCCGTGGGCAACGTGCGCGCGGCGGTCAGCGGGCGCCAGCGCTTCACCGGGGTCTCCCGCGACGGCATCCTCGGCCGCCGCTGGCCGACGCCCTTCGTCCAGCGCGCGCCGCTGCACGCGGGCGACCTGGTGCTGCTGTGGACCGACGGGCTCCCGAGCACGCTCCCCGAGGCGCTCGCGGCGCGGGGCGCTCGCGCCGGCACGACGCTGGCCGACCGCGACGCCGCCGCCATCGCCGACGCCCTGGTGACCGAGCACGGCAAGCACCACGACGATGCAGCGTGCCTGGTCGTGCGGTGGCGCCAGTGAGCGACCGCGCGGCCGCGGCGGTCACCGACCTGGGCACGCTGGCGCTCGGGGCGGGCGAACGGGCCCGCGTGCGCCGCAAGGCCTTCGACGCGGCACGCGCGCTCGGCAGCGATCGCGACATGGCCGCACGCGTCGCCGGCGAGGTCTCCGACCTGGCGCGCTGGGTCGAAGGGCACGCGCGCGGAGGCCGCGTCGCCGTGGCCGTCGACGCCGCCGGCGACCCGGTGCTCCAGTTCGCGTTCGCCTGGGACGAGGCCGACGCGCCGGCCCCCGGCCCCACCCCCCGCCGGACGAAGGGCCGCGACGACCGCCACCGGGTCCTGCGCTTCCCCCTGCGGGTGCCGGCGGTGACGCCCGACGGGCTCGCACGGGCGCGCGCCGTGCTCGAGGCGCGCTCGCGCGAGGAGCTCTTCGCGCGCCTCGAGGCCAGCAACGAGGCGCTCCGGCGCAGCACCGCCGAGGCGCGCGAGGCGGGCGAGGCGAAGGCGCAGTTCCTGGCCACCATGAGCCACGAGATCCGCACCCCCATGAACGCGATCCTGGGGATGAACCGACTGGCCCTGCGGACCGACCTCACGTCCGAGCAGCGCGGCTACCTCGAGAAGGTCGAGCTGTCGTCGCGGCACCTGCTCGGCGTCATCGACGACGTGCTCGACGTCTCCAAGCTGGCGGCCGGCAAGGTCGAGCTCGAGATCGGCGTCCTCGACGTCCGGCGCATGCTCGAAGAGGCGGTGACGCTGGTGGGCGACGCCGCGGCGGCCAAGGGGCTGCGCCTCAGCTACACGGTCGCCGACGGCGTGCCAGCTGCGGTCGCCGGCGACGCGCTGCGGCTGCGGCAGGTGCTGGTGAACCTCGTGAGCAACGCGGTGAAGTTCACCGCCGAGGGCGCGGTCGCGCTGTCGGTGGCGCCGCTGGCGGTCGACGGCGATGGGGCGCTGCTGCGCTTCGCGGTGCACGACACCGGCATCGGCCTCACGGCGGCGCAACGCGCCGGGCTCTTCACCAGCTTCGCGCAGGCCGACGCCACGATCACGCGCCGCTACGGGGGCACGGGGCTGGGCCTCGCCATCAGCAAGAGCCTTGCCGAGCTGATGGGCGGCGAGATCGGCGTCGAGAGCACGCCGGGCGAGGGGTCGACCTTCTGGTTCACCGCGCGCCTCGGGCACGCCGTGGTGGTCCCGGCCACGGACGCGGAGCGTGCCGCGGACGTCGCCGCGTCGGGCGTGCCACCCCGCTTCGACGCCGCGCTGCAGGTGCTGGTGGTCGAGGACAACGCCGTGAACCGGGAGGTCGCCACGGCGCTGCTCGACGAGGTGGGGCTGCACCCCACGCTCGCCGGCGACGGTCGCGAGGCGCTCGCCCTGCTGCAGCGCGAGCGCTTCGACCTGGTGCTGATGGACGTGCAGATGCCGGTGGTGGACGGGCTGTCGGCCACCCGCGTGCTCCGCGGGGAGCTCGGGCTGCACGACCCGCCGATCGTGGCGACGACCGCGAACGCCCTCGCCGACGACCGCGAGCGCTACCTGGCGGCGGGCATGAACGACGTCGTGACCAAACCGATCGAACCCGAGGACCTGTGGCGCGCGCTGCGGGCGTGGCTGCCGGCGGCGGGGGCCGCGGCGACGGCGCCGGCGGCCGTGCCGGCCGGCGCCGAGAACGGAAACGACGGCGCCGTGGTCGCGCCGGCCCACCCCGAACCCGCGGCCCGCCCTGGCGAGTCCGCACCGTCCAGCCCCGAGACCCCCACCCTCCCCCGCCACGTCGCCGGCCTCGACGTCGAGCGCGGGCTGCGCTTCACGCGCGGCCGCCCCGACCTGTTCCTCGACCTGCTGGGCCGCTTCCTCGACGACCAGCGCGACGCGCCAGCGAAGATCGCCCAGGCGCTCGCGGCCGGCGACGCAGCCACGGCCGAGCGCCTCGCCCACACGTTGCGCGGCGTCGCCAGCTGCCTGGGGGCCGGCGTGCTCGCCGACGCCGCCGAGGCGCTCGAGCGCGCGTTGCACGACGGCGCTCCTTCCTCCACCATCGACGCCGACGCCGACGCCCTCGCCGACGAACACCGTGCCCTCTACGCCGCCCTCGAGCTCGACGCTGCCGACGCCGCAAAATCCGACGTCGACGTGGGACATTCGCGCATGGTGCCGAGCCCTGCACCGGGTGACCCTGAGTCGTGACGTACCGCTGCCGGAGGACCCCACCGCATGCCTAGGAAGCCGCTCGACCTGCTCTTGCTCCACGCGCCCAGCGTGTACGACTTCCGCGAGAAGTCGATCCTGTACGGCCCCGTCAGCGACATGGTGCCGTCGTCCGTCATGTTCGAGCTCTACCCCATCGGCTTCCTGACGATGGCCGGCTACCTCGAGGAGCGCGGCATGCGCGTGCGCATCGCCAACCTGGCGCTGCGGATGCTCCAGGACCGGCGCTTCGACGTGCCGCGCTTCCTCGCGAAGCAGAAGCCGCGCCTGATCGGCATCGACCTGCACTGGATGCCGCACTGCCAC
>JARGGE010000192.1 GCA_029210865.1 Trueperaceae bacterium | reverse complement strand
GGCAAGCGCTTGGAGGTCGCCGCTGGGGCGACCGCCGCCGACGTCGCGGCCGCCATCGGCCCCGGCCTCGCCCGCGCGGCGCTCGGCGCGCGGCTCGACGACGACCTGATCGACCTGATGACGCCGGTGCGCCCCGACGCGCGCGTGGCGATCGTGACCAAGCGCGACGCCGAGGACGTCCTGTTCCTGCAGCGGCACACGCTCGCGCACGTCCTCGCCCAGGCCGTCCGCGAGTTGATGGTCGCCGAGGGCCACGCCGCGAGCGACGTGAAGATGGGCGTCGGACCGGTCATCGAGTCCGGGTTCTACTACGATTTCGACCTGCCACGGACCCTGACCCCCGACGACCTCGAAGGGCTCGAGGCGCGCATGCGCGCGATCATCGCCGCCGAACTCCCGCTGTCGCGAGCCGAGGTGGCGCGCGACGCCGCGCTCGAGCGCTGGCGTGCGAGCGGCGACCCCTACAAGGTCGAGCTGATCGAGGACCTGCCCGAGGACGTCGCGATCACCTTCTACACGCAGGGCGAGGCCGCGACAGGGTTCACCGACCTGTGCCGGGGGCCGCACGTGCCGAACACCGGCCTCGTGACCCCGCACTTCAAGCTCACCGGCGTCGCGGGCGCGTACTGGCGCGGCGACGAGCGCCGCCCGATGATGCAGCGCGTCTACGGCGTCGCCTTCGCGGCCGCCGAGGACCTCGAGCACCACCAGTGGCAGGTCGAGGAGGCGCGCCGCCGCGACCACCGCAAGCTCGGTGCCGAGCTCGACATCTTCGTCCTGGACGAGGACGTCGGCCCCGGGTTGCCGCTGTGGCTCCCGCGCGGCACGGTCATGGTCGACGAGCTCGAGAAGCTCGCCAAGGAGATGGAGGACGCCGCCGGCTACAAGCGCGTCCGCAGCCCCCACCTGTCGAAGGAGCAGTTGTTCCTCAAGAGCGGCCACCTGCCGTACTACGAGGACTCGATGTACCCGGCGATGGAGCTCGACCACGTCCGCTACTTCGTCAAGCCCATGAACTGCCCCTTCCACCACAAGATCTACGCGGCCAGGCCGCGCTCCTACCGCGACCTGCCGCTCCGGCTCGCGGAGTACGGCACGTGCTACCGCTACGAGGACTCGGGGGCGCTGATGGGGCTCATGCGGGTCCGCTCGATGCAGATGAACGACGCCCACATCTACTGCACCGAGGAACAGTTCGAGGCCGAGTTCCTCAAGGTGATCGACCTCTACCTCACCTACTTCGAGCTGTTCGGCATCGAAGAGTACCGGATGCGGCTCTCGAAGCACGCGCCCGAGGGCCTGGGGAAAAAGTACGTCGACGAGCCCGAGCTGTGGGTGCGCACCGAGGACATGGTGCGGCGCGCGATGACCGACGCCGGCATCCCGTTCTTCGAGGCCGACGACGAGGCCGCCTTCTACGGCCCCAAGATCGACGTCCAGATCAAGAGCGCCATCGGTCGCGAGTTCACGCTGGCCACCAACCAGGTCGACTTCGCCCAACCCGGCCGCTTCGACCTGACGTACGTCGACGAGCACAACCAGAAGCGCACGCCGATCTGCCTGCATCGCGCGCCGCTCTCGACGCACGAGCGGATGATCGGCTTCCTGATCGAGCACTTCGCGGGCGACTTCCCGCTCTGGCTCGCCCCCGAGCAGGTGCGCGTCGTGCCGATCGCCGACCGCCACGTCGGACCGGCCGACGAGCTCGTGGCGCGCCTCGCGAAGGCCGGTCTGCGCGCCGAGGTCGACACGAGCAACGAGCGGATGCAGGCGAAGATCCGCGACGCGGAGCTCTACAAGGTGCCGTACGTCGTCATCCTCGGCGACCAGGAGGTCGACGGGGGGACGGTCGCCTTCCGCAGCCGCCAGGAGCCCGAGCGCCGCGGCGTGCCCGTCGAGGCCTTCGTCCGCCACCTCGAGGCGCACGCCCGCGCGCGCCATCGCATGATCACGCCACTGGCCCTCTGACGACCGCGCGCGCCACCGGGCGTGCGATTCACGGCCCGCGGGCCCCGGCGTGACGCCGGGGCCCGCGGCCGTTCGCTCGAAGTGTCGGGTCGCTCAGGCGGGCTTGGCGACGACCGTGACGCGCTGCATCGCGTCGGGTCGGGCCCCACCGGGGCGGCCGGGATCGATGCGCGTGATGGCGTCGAGCACGTCCAGGCCCTCGACGACCCGGCCGAAGACGGCGTGCTTGCCGTCGAGCCACGGCGTCGCCGTGAAGGTGATGAAGAACTGCGAGCCGTTCGTGCCGGGCCCGGCGTTGGCCATCGAGAGCACGCCTGGGCCGTCGTGGATCAGGTCGGGGTGGAACTCGTCGGCGAAGCGGTAGCCGGGGCCGCCGCGACCGGTCCCGGTGGGGTCGCCCGTCTGGGCCATGAAGTCCTCGAGCACGCGGTGGAAGACGATGCCGTCGAAGTACTTGTGCAGCGCCAGGAAGACGAAGTTGCTCACCGTCTTGGGGGTGCGGTCTTGCTCGAGGTCGACGACGAGCGTCCCGCGGTCGGTCTCGATCACGGCGCGGTAGTCGAGGCCGGGCTGCAGGACCTCGGTCGCGGCGGCGAACTCGGTGACGCGCTCGACGCTCAGATGGGGGACGGGCTGGTAGCCCTCGGGGATGCCCATGGGGTACGTCCTCTCGGCGCGGCGGGCGCGCGGGTCAATCGCGGGAGCGCGCGACGATCGTCACGCGCTCCATGCGGTCGGGGAAGGGGAAGAAGCCGGCGGCGGGGGCGCCATCGACGCTGCCGATCGCGACGCGGGCACCGGCGATCTCGAAGCCGGGACCGGGCACGGGGGCCGCGCCGAGCGCCTCGGTGAGCGCCGCTTCGACGGTGCCGTCGCCGGCGAGGTCGATGCCCTGCGCGCGCACGTCTGCGACCGGATCGCTCAGGAGCGCCACCACAGACGGCTGCTGCGGGTCGACGCGGGTCATGGCGTCGAGGACGTCGAGCCCGTCGACGACCCGGCCGAACACGGTGTGCGCGCCGTCGAGCCAGGGGGTGGCGTCGAAGGTGAGGAAGAACTGGCTGCCGTTCGTGCCGGGGCCGGCGTTGGCCATCGACAGCACGCCGGGCGCGTCGTGAACCAGGCCCTCGACGAACTCGTCGGCGAAGCGGTAGCCGGGACCGCCCGTACCCGTGCCCGTGGGGTCGCCGGTCTGCGCCATGAAGCCGTCGATCACGCGATGGAAGACGATGCTGTCGTAGTAGCGATGCAGCGCCAGGAACACGAAGTTGTTGACGGTGACCGGCGTCTCGGCTTCGAAGAGGTCGACGACCAGCGTGCCGCGATTGGTCTCGATGACGGCGGCGTAGTCGAGCGCCGGGTCGAGGACCTCGTCGGCCGCCTCGAAGGCGACCTGGCGCTCCGCGACGAGCGGCGCCACGGCCGCGTAGCCGTCGGGGACGGCGACGTCCGCGGGCGCCGCGGGCTCGGACGATGGCGGCGCGTCCGCGCTCTCCGCCTGCGTGGCGGCCCCGTTCTCGCCTTGCGCGGCGACGTCCGCGGAAGCGTCCGCCGCAGGCGCATCGTTGGCGGCGCCGTCGTCCGCGCCGCTCCCATTCCACCAGGCGATGCCCAGGGCCAGCGTGACGAGCGCGACCGCGGCGATCGCGAGGCTCTGGAGGCGGCTCACGCGGTCGGGTCCGGGTTGGGGGTGGGGGTGCGGTTCATGGAGCGCAGTGTACGTGGCCGGTGCGCCGCGCGCCGTCGGCCGGTATCGTGCGGGGGTGAACTTCAACGACCTCCTCCGCACGCTGGTCGAACGCGGCGCCTCCGACCTCCATTTGCACGTCGGCCTACCGCCGCTGGCGCGCGTGCACGGGAAGCTCGCACCGGTCGCGGACACCCGCATCGGACCCGGGTTCACCGAGAAGCTGATCGACGCGATGTGCGACGCGCGCCAGAAGCTGGTCTTCGAGGAAGCGCACCAGGTCGACCTGGCGTACAGCGTCTCGGGGTTGGGCCGCTTCCGCGTCAACCTCTTCCGCCAGCGCGGGAGCGTCAGCGCCGTGCTGCGGATCATCAACTCCGACGAGGCGATGCTCGAGGTCGTCAACCTGCCGCAGAACGTCCTCGACCACTTCCGCGACCAGGAGAAGGGCATCGTGCTGGTCACGGGGCCGACCGGATCGGGCAAGTCGACGACGCTCGCGCGCGTCATCGACGAGATCAACCGCGTGCACAGCAAGATGATCGTGACCGTCGAGGACCCCATCGAGTACCTGCACAAGTCGAAGCGTTCGGCGATCGTCCAGCGCGAGATCGGCGTCGACGCGACCAGCTTCGCCGCCGCGCTCGTCGCCGCGATGCGGCAGGATCCCGACGTGATCATGATCGGCGAGATCCGCGACCACCCCACGGCGGCCGCGGCGCTGTCGGCGGCGCAGACCGGCCACCTGGTGTTCGCGACGATGCACACGCAGGACGCGGCGCGCACGATCAACCGGATGATGGAGCTGTTCCCGCCGCACGAGCGCGAGACCGCGCGCATCCTCTTCGCCGAGTCGCTCGTCGGCATCGTCTCGCAGCGGCTGCTCCCCAAGACGGGCGGCGGTGGCCGCGTCGCGGCCATGGAGGTGCTCAAGGGGACGCTGCGCATCCGCGACCTGATCAAGGACGAGCAGCGGACGGGGGAGATCTACGACGCCATCCGCGACTCGCGGATGGACGGGATGCAGCTCCTCGACGACCACCTGGCCGAGCTGTACGCCACCGCCCAGATCAGCTACGACACCGCGATGCACGCCGCGACATCGGCCCAGCAGTTCAAGCTCGCCGCGACCCAGGTCGACGTCCAGCGCGGGACCCCCACCTCCACCCAGTGGGGTTGAGGGTCCCCGTTCGCGGCGCCGCCCGCCCGGCGCCTCGACGCTAGAAGGGCACGTCGGAGGGCGCGGCCGCGGCGCGCTCGGGGCTCGGCCGGCCGCCGTAGGCCGGGCGTCCGCGGTCGACGAGCCAGGGCCGCACGTCGACGCCCACCGCGGCCCTGAGCCACGGGCAGGTGCGCTCGAGCTCGACCACGGCCTCGGCGTCGATGCGCACGCCTTCGGGCGCGTAGTGGACGGTGCCGTCGACCGAGCGCGCGCGGATCTCGACCGGGGTGCGGCCGGCGTGCGCGTCGAGCAGCGAGCGCAGCTCGATCAGCTGCGGGGCCCCCAAGCCGTCGAGGTCGAAGTGCAGGACGGCCAGCTCCGGGAGCGCCGCGTCCACGCCGCGGCGGTCCCAGCGGACGAGCCGCTCGGCCACGAGCCGCAGCGCGTCGTCCTCCTCGCTGACCTCGCACACGACGACCGCGGGCGCGTCCGCCTCGAGGTGCGCGGCGATCTCTTCGTAGGTGCGGCTGAAGGCGACCACCTCGCGGGCGCCGGTCTCGTCGGCGACCTCGAAGCGGGCCATCATCGTCCCCTTGCGGGTCGGGCGCTTGACCACCGCCTGCAGCAGGCCCGCCAGCGCGACCCGCCGGCGCCCGCGCTCCGCGCCCTCGCCGCCGCCCTGCTCCCGCCACCAGGCCTCCAGGTCGCCCACCGCGCACGAGGCCGAGTCGGCCAGGCCCGGGTACTCGGCCATCGGGTGGCTCGAGAGGTACAGGCCGAGCGCCTCCTTCTCCATGCGCAGGAGCTCGAGCGGCGTCACCGGATCGGCGGTCTCCAGCGCCGGTGGCCGCACCTCCTCGAGGCCGAAGAGGCCCATCTGGCCCATGTCGGCCTGCTCGCGCTGGGCGGCGCCCCAGCGGAGCGCCGGCTCCAGGTGCGTGAGCAGCGTGGCGCGGTCGCCCACCGCGTCGAACGCGCCGGACTTCACGAGCGATTCCAACGCGCGCTTGTTCACGAGCTGCGTGTCCACCCGGCGGCAGAAGTCGGCCACTGATCGGAAGGGGCCGCTCTTCTCGCGCTCGGCGACGATACTGTGGATCGCCCCCTCG
>JARGGE010000191.1 GCA_029210865.1 Trueperaceae bacterium | reverse complement strand
GGCGCGCCGCGCGCGCCGCGGGCGGGGCTGGTAGCCTCGAGCATGCCGATCACCGAACAGGCCGTCATGGAGGCGCTCGTCACCGTCCAGGACCCGGAACTGCATCAGGACCTCGTCACCCTTGGCATGGTGGAGGCCGTCGCCGTCGATGGCGACCGCGTCGCGGTCAGCGTGCGCCTCACCACGCCGGCATGCCCGATGAAGGCGCAGCTCGAGGGCGACGTTCGCGCCGCGCTCGCGCGGATCCCGGGTGTGGCGCGCGTCGACGTCGCCTTCGGCGCCCAGGTGCGCCCGAGCCCCACGGGCAACCTCCCCGGGGTCAAGCACGTGATCGCGGTCGGTTCGGGCAAGGGGGGCGTCGGCAAGTCGACCATCGCCGCGAACCTCGCCGCCTCGTTGGCGCTCGACGGGGCCGACGTCGGGCTGCTCGACGCCGACATCTACGGTCCGTCGCAGGCCAAGATGTTCTCCGTCGAGGGGCGGCGCCTCATGGCCGACGACGAGAAGCGGATCATCCCGCTCAAGAACCACGGCGTGAAGATCGTCTCGATCGCGAACCTGGTCGAGGACGGCCAAGCGCTCACGTGGCGCGGCCCGATCCTGCACGGAACGCTCACGCAGATGCTGCAGCAGACCGTCTGGGGCGAGCTCGACTACCTGGTCGTCGACCTCCCGCCTGGGACCGGTGACGTCCAGCTCTCGCTCGCTCAGTTGGTCACGGTGTCGGGGATGGTGCTCGTGACCACCCCACAGGACGTCGCGCTCCTGGACGTCCGGCGCGCCGCGACGATGGCGCGCAAGACGCACGTGCCGCTCCTCGGTGTCATCGAGAACATGAGCTACTACGCCCTGCCGGACGGGACCAAGGACTTCCTCTTCGGCGAGGGCGGCGCGCGCTCCTTCGCCGAGGCCGAGGGCCTGCCGCTCCTGGGCGAGATCCCGATCACGCGGCGCCTGCGCGAGAGCGGCGACGCGGGCGCGCCGTTGGTCGTGAGCGACCCGGAGGACGCGAGCGCGTTGGCGCTGCGCACCGCGGCGCGGCGGCTGGCGGGTCAGGTCTCGATCCAGGCCCTGAACACGCTGCCGGTCCTCTGACCGTCGGCGCGCGCCCGACCGCGGCGCGGGCGCCTCGCCGGGACCCCGCGGTTGACGCGGGGTCCCGGCGCCGACTAGGCTCGCCCTCGCGGGAGGAGTAGCCCCCTCCCCGACCGACAGCGAGGCCGTGCGTCGGCGGTGCGTCCGCCTTCGGTGCGAGCGCGGCCCGGTTCGGCGGGGGCGAAGGTCGCCCGCGGCGCGTCGGCACGGCCGGCGCGTCCCTGGGGAAGAACGGGCGGCCCCGGGTCGCCCAGGTAGAACCCCATCGCGTCGGTGTCGCAGGCGCTGCGGTGGACCGCCCACCGCGACCAGCGACCCGGACGCACGAGCGCCCCGACCGTCGGGGAAGCGCGGTGGTACCGCGGGGCCGACGCCTCGTCCGCGACACGACCCGTCATCCGGCCACGGGCGCGTCCGGCGCCCATGCCGCAGGGAGCCGACCATGCCCGACGCGCCGACCACCGACCCGATCGACCTTCCGACCCGCTACGACCCCGGCGAGCTCGAGGCCCGGTGGACGAAGCGCTGGGCCGAGCGACCGCTCGCTGCCGACCCCACGAGCGGCAAGCCGCCCTTCACGATCGTCATCCCGCCGCCGAACGTCACGGGCAACCTGCACCTGGGCCACGCCTTCGACAACGCGATCATCGACACGCTCATCCGCTTCAAGCGGATGCAGGGGTTCGAGGCGCTCTTCCAGCCGGGCACCGACCACGCCGGCATCAGCACCCAGGTCCAGGTGGAGCGCGCCCTGCGCGCCGAGGGCATCGATCGCTTCGACCTCGGCCGCGAGGCCTTCCTCGAGCGCGTCTGGGCCTGGAAGGAGCGGTACGGCGGCATCATCCTCGAGCAGCTGCAGCGCCTGGGGGTGTCCGCCGACTGGACCCGCACCCGCTTCACCCTGGACGAGGGGCTCTCGAAGGCGGTCCGCAAGCAGTTCGTGGAGCTCTACCATCGCGGCGCCATCTACCGCGGCGAGCGCATCGTCCACTGGGACCCCGCGAGCCGCACCACGCTCTCCGACCTCGAGGTCGAGCGCGAGGAGCGCGTTGGCAAGCTCTACCGGCTGCGCTACGCGGGCGAGGACGGCGGCGACGGCATCGAGATCGCGACCGTGCGCCCCGAGACGATCTTCGCGGACCAGGCGGTCGCCGTGCATCCGGACGACGAGCGCTTCGCGCACCTGGTCGGTCGGCGCGTGCGGATCCCGCTCACCGATCGCTTCGTGCCGGTGATCACCGACGAGGCGGTCGAGAAGGACTTCGGGACTGGCGCGCTCAAGATCACGCCCGCGCACGACCCGACCGACTTCGAGATCGGCGAGCGCCACGGCCTGGCGCGGCCGTCGGTCATCGACCTCGGCGGCAAGCTCGCGACCGACCTGGTGCCCGAAGCCTTCCGCGGCCTCGACCGCTTCGTCGCCCGCGACGCCGTGGTGGCCGCGCTCGAGGTGGACGGGGCGCTCGTGTCCGTCGCCGACCACACGGTCGCCCTCGGGCTGTCGCAGCGGACGGGGGAGCCGGTGGAGCCGCTCCTCTCGACCCAGTGGTTCTACGACACCTCCGCGGCCGCGGCCCGGGCCCTCGCGGCGCTCGACGCGGGCGCCATCCGGGTGGTGCCCGACCGCTACACCAAGGTGAACAAGGACTGGCTCGCCAACCTGCGGCCCTGGAACGTCTCGCGCCAGCTCTGGTGGGGCCACCGCATCCCCGCCTGGTACGACGAGGACGGCCAGGTGATCGTCCCGGACCCGAGCGACCCCTACCTCGACCCCACCGACGACCCGCGCTACGCCGGCCGCACGCTCACCCAGGACCCGGACGTCTTCGACACCTGGTTCAGTTCGAACCTCTGGCCCTTCAGCACGCTCGGCTGGCCCGACACCGAGGACCCCTTCTACCAGCGCTTCTACCCCACGTCGATCTTGGTGACCGGGTACGACATCCTCTTCTTCTGGGTGGCGCGCATGGAGCTCGCGGCGTTCGAGCTCACCGACCAAGCGCCGTTCCACACGGTGGTGCTGCACGGCCTGGTGCTCGACGCCGACGGGCAGAAGATGTCGAAGAGCAAGGGGAACGGGATCGACCCGCTCGAGGTCATCGCCGAGAGCGGCGCCGACGCGCTCCGCTTCGCGATGGCGCACGCCAGCACCGGCGGTCAGGACGTCCGCTGGGACTCGCGCCGCGTCGAGATGGGGCGGAACTTCAACACGAAGCTGTGGAACGCCGCGCGCTTCGTCCGCAGCAACTTGGGCGGCCCCGAGGCCCCGGGGGTCCCGGAGCGGCTCGCCGATCGCTGGATCCTGTCGCGCCTGCAGGCCGCAGTGCGCGACGTCACCGCGGCGCTCGAAGCGTTCGACCTGGGGGCGGCGACGCGGTTCGCCTACGATTTCACCTGGTCGACCTTCTGCGACTGGTACCTCGAGGCGGCCAAGCCGGCGCTGCGCGAGGACGACGCGCGCACGCGGGCGACGCTCCGGCGCGCCTTCGAAGGGGTGCTGGCGCTGCTGCACCCGATCGTCCCGTTCGTGACCTCCGAGCTGTGGTCGGCGCTCGGCCACGAGCGGCAGCTCGCCGAGTCGGACTGGCCGACGGTCGACCCCGCCGCCGTCGACCCCGCCGCCGAGCGCGGTTTCGAGCGCTTGCAGGCGGCCGTCGCGGCGGTGCGGCAGCTGCGCGCCGACGCCGACCTGCCGCCCAACCAGAAGGTCCCGGTGGCGCTCGAGGGTGCCGGCAAGGCCGCGCTCGCCGCCGAGGCGGAGGTCTTCGGCTCGCTGGCGCGGGCGCAGGTGCTCGACGCCGCGCCGTCCGGCGCCGCGCTCACCCAGCCCGTCGCCGACGTGGTCTTGCGGCTGCCCTTCGAAGGGGTCGTCGACGTCGCGGCGTGGACCGCGAAGCAGGAGGCGCGTCTCGTCGCGCAGCGCGCCGAGGTGGCGCGTTCGAGCGGCAAGCTCGCCAACGAGCGCTTCGTCGCCGGCGCGCCCGAGGCGGTGGTCGCGGAGGAGCGGCGGCGCCTGGCGGAGGCCGAGCGGTTGGTGATCGAGATCGAGGCGAGCCTGGCGCGCCTGGCCTGAGGTTGGGCGCTCAGCCGCCCGCAGCGGTGTCCGGCGCGGCGTCCGGTGCGGCCAGGTCCTGACCGTTGGCCCAGGCGCACGCCGCGTCCCAGCCGTCGCCCCGGCGCCGCTCCACGGCGTCGGCGGCGGCGGCGACGACGCGTTCGACGAGCGTGCGCTCGTCCTCGCGGAAACGCGACAGCACCCAGTTCTCGGTCGTCCACCCTTGGGGCGGGCGCGAGATGCCGATCTTCAGCCGGTCGAACCCGGGGCCGATGCGGGCGATCACGTCCTGCACGCCGCGCTGACCGCCGGCGCCGCCGTCGCGCTTGAAGCGCACGCGGCCGAGCGGCAGGTCGAGGTCGTCGTGCACGACGAGCAGGCCTTCGGGCCGCACCCGACCGCGCGCCATCGCCGCCTGGACGGCGGCGCCCGAGAGGTTCATGTAGGTCCGCGGCTTCACGAGCGTCAGGCCGTCGGCCTCGGCGACGTCGGCGTTGCGGAGCGTGCGGAAGCGCGCCCCCCAACGGCGCGCGAGCTCGTCCACGACGAGGAACCCGGCGTTGTGCCGGGTTCCCGCGTACGTCGTCCCGGGGTTGCCGAGGCCGACGATGAGTTGGAGGGGTTCAGTCCTCGTCTTCGCTCCCCTTGGCGATGACCTCGGGCTCGGCCTCGACCTCTTCCGTTTCGCCGGCCTCCTCGTCGCTGACGACGCGCGGGGCGACGACCGCCACGACCGCGAGGTCGAGGTCGTCGAGGATCTCGGCCTCGTCGGGCAGCAGCGCGGCGAGGTCGCGGATGTGCAGCGAGTCGCCGATGGTCAGCGCCGTGACGTCGAGCTCCAGGGTGCCCGGGATCAAGCGCGGGAGGACGCTGAGGTACACTTCGCGGCGCTGGACGTCGAGCTGGCCGCCTTCGCGCGTGCCGGCGGCGGTGCCGACGAACTCGATCGGCACGTGGACGTTCACCTTCTGGCCGGCGGTGACCGCGTAGAAGTCGACGTGCTGCGGCAGGCGCTTGCGCTTGTTCATCTGCACGGACTTGACCAGAACCTGATGGTTCTCGCCGTCGACCTCGAGGTCGATGACGTTCGACGTCCCCTGGCTGCGGAACACGCGATCGAACGCCTTGAGGTCGACGCTGATGGGCACGTTGAGCGACTGGTTGTAGACGATCGCGGGCAGGCGTCCCTGCCGGCGGTCGCTGGCGGCCGCGCCAGCGGCGCGCTTCTGGGCTTCGAGCTTCATCGCGTCCTCCGAGGGCCCGAGGCGGGCCGATACCGTCCTGGATGGGGTCGCCGCGGTGCCCACACGGCGGCGGCGTCCGTACAACGCTCCAGCCTACACGCCTCCACGGCCCGTGTCAAAGCCGCGGTGCGCCGAGCCGAGCCGTCCCGACCGGGTCACGAAGAGAACAGCGAACTCACCGAATCGTTGTTGTGGACGTTCGAGATGGCTTGGGCCAGCAGGCCGGCGACCGTGAGAACCTCGACCCGTTCGTGGCTCCCGGCGAAGGGCACCGTGTCGGTCACGTAGACGTGGTGGATCGCGTCGTGGGTCAAGCGCTCGAGGGCGGGCGGGGTGAACACCGCGTGGGTCGCGGCCACGCGCACGTCGGGTACGGCGTCCAGGCGGAGCAGGGCGTCGATGCCGCGGCGCATGGTGCCGGCGGTGGAGATCATGTCGTCGATCATGATCGGGCGCAGCCCACCCACCTCGCCGATCACGTGCGTCACCTCGGTCTCCGTCGGGCTGGTGCGGCGCTTGTAGAGCATGGCCAGCGGCAGCCCCAGGAAGTTCGCCAGGCGCCGCGCCTCGGTGGCACGACCGACGTCGGGGG
>JARGGE010000190.1 GCA_029210865.1 Trueperaceae bacterium | reverse complement strand
CGAGAGCACGAGCGTGATCATGAAGTAGACCCGCACCGGCGGCCACTCCGTGGGCACGGCCGCGGCCAGTGCCATCCACAGCGGGATGCTGGGGAGCTGCCCCAGGAACTCGATGATCCTCTGGATCACCATGTCGACCGCGCCGCCGAAGTAGCCCGAGATCCCGCCGAGCGTGACGCCCAGGGCGAAGCTGATGAAGACGCCGATCAGGCCGATCGAGAGCGAGATGCGGGCCCCCTGCAGCACCCGGGAGTACACGTCGCGCCCGAGGCTGTCGGTGCCGAAGGGGAACAGCTTGCCCCCTTCCTCGACGCCAACGAAGCGGACGTCGGTGGGGAACAGACCCATCAGCTTGTACGGTTCACTCCGCACGAAGAAGCGCAGCTCGTAGGGTTCGGAGCGGTCGACGGTGTACTCGCGGGCGAGGGTGTCCAGGTTCAGCTCGACGGTGGACGCGTACACGAAGGGCCAGTGTGGCTGGCCCTCGTGCACGACGCGGATGGGGGTGGGCGGCGCCGTGACGTGCCCGGTGTGCCGCTGCCAGGGGTCGTACGGCGCGAAGAACCCGGCGAAGATCGCGAGCACGTAGAGGACCCCAAGCACGGCGAGGCCGAACATCGCCAGCTTGTGCTTGCGGAACGCGCGCCAGACGAGCTGCCCACTGGACGCGAGGTAGATGTCCTCCGGATCCCTCTCCCGGCGCGGCTTCCGCGGATCGAACCGCGAGCCCGACCGGGTCCTGCCGAAGCGCCCGAACGGCAGCGGCCACCACTTCGTGTTCATGCGGACTCCCCGGCTTCGAACCGGATGCGTGGGTCGACGATCACCAACAGGATGTCCGAGAGCAAGATGCCGATCAGCGCGAGCGTGCCCAGGACCATGAGCAAGCTGCCGGCGAGGTACATGTCCTGCTGCTGCAGGGCCTCGAGGAGCAGCGGGCCCACCGTGGGCAGGCTGAGGACGATCGAGGTCAGCGTCTCGCCGGCGACGAGCATCGGCAGAAGGTAGCCGATGTGGCTGATGATCGGGTTGATCGCCACGCGAACGGGGTACTTGAAGAGCAGCCGGCGTTCCGGCACGCCCTTGGCCCGCGCGGTGGTGACGTACTGCTTGCGCAGCTCGTCCAGGAGCGAGCCCCGGAGGATGCGGATGAGGCTCGCCGTCCCGGCGGTGCCGATGACGAACAGCGGGATCGGCAGGTGCTTGAGCAGATCGACGAACTTCGCCCAACTCCACGGGGCGACAACGTACTCGCGGGAGAACAGCCCGCCCACGCTCCAGCCGAAGTACCGGAAGGCCAAGAACATCAGGATCAGCGCGAGGAGGAAGTTGGGCACCGCCAACCCGATGAAGCCGAGCACGGTGAAGACGTAGTCCAGGGGCGAGTACTGGTGGGTCGCGGAGTAGATGCCGATCGGCACCGCGATCGCGTAGGTGACGATGAGCGTGCCGAAGGTGATCGCCGCCGACAGGAGGATGCGCTCCTTGATGAGGTCGAGCACCGGCGCGCCGTAGATGAAGGACTCGCCCAGATCGCCCGTCAGCAGGCCCCGGAACCAGATCAGGAACTGCTGATGCAGGGGCAGGTCGAGCCCGTACCGTCGCGCGTAGGTCTCGAGGAGGGCCGGTTCCACCACCAGCCCCAGCGACCGCATGCGCGTGACCATGGTGGTCAAGTAGTCGCCCGGCGGAAGCTGGATGATCAGGAACGTGACGAACGACAGGAGGAGCAGCAGCACCACCATGTAGATCATGCGCCTGCCCAGGTAGCCCGCCATCGGATCTCCAATCGATCGTGAACCGTTTCTTCTACCCATGCCCAGCCGTGGGCTGGGGCGAGGGGCGTACGGTTCCGATTCGCACTACCTTCAAACGCTTCCCGCTCGCCTGTCAAGCACCTTGACTGCCTCGGACACCGTACCGTAACCTACGAGCCATAGCCCTTTGTAAAACGGTTCCTCGGCGATCGGGACGGTCTCGAGCCGTAGGAGCCCCAGGAGGTCAGACATGGATCGCCCAGTCCTGCGACAACTCGCGCTCTTCGGTGGGACGCTGCTGCTGTCCGCCGGCATCGCCTTCGGTCAGGCGTACCAGGAGGCACCGTCGCTCGCCGAACGCGTGGCGGCCGGCGATCTACCCCCGGTGGAAGAGCGGCTCCCCGCCGTGCCCGCCGAGCTCGCCCTGTTGGGTGAACCGGGCGAGTACAGCGACACGGTCTTCGTGTACGCGGTCGCGCCCGACCCGTGGAACGACCTGATGCCGGCGCCGGAGATGAGCCCGCGCTTCCTGCAGATGGACATGGACGGGAACGTCCGCGCGTCGGTCCTCGCCGACTGGGAGATCTCCGACGACTTCATGACCGGCACCTTCACCCTGCGCGAGGGGATGAAGTGGTCCGACGGACACCCCGTGAGCATGGACGACGTCCGGATCGTGTACGAGGTCATGGCCCAAGACCCCGACCTCACGTGGTGGAACCTCGATTACCCGCGCAAGGGCTACGAGGTCGCCTTCGAGGCGCTCGACGAGTGGACCTTCCGGCTCACCCTCAACAAGCCGAAGCCGCGCTGGGAAGAGGAACTCGGCGGCAACGCGGGCAACATGATCATGAACATCCTGCCCTCGCACTACATGGGCCGCTACCACCCCGACTTCAACCCCGATGCCGAAGAGCTGGCGACGAGCGAAGGCTTCGAGACCTGGCAGGACGCCTTCAACGACGCCTACTCCCCGTTCGACATCGACCAGAAGCCGACCCTGCACCCGTGGATCGTCACCGAGCTGACCTCCAACCGGCGCGTGCTGGAGCGCAACCCGTTCTTCTTCGGCGTGGACAGCGAAGGGCGTCAGCTGCCCTACATCGATCGCATCGTCGCGCAGCTCGTCGACCCGGAGACCTACACCCTCAACATCGTCTCGGGCCAGACCGACGTCGCGTACATCTACCCCACCTTCGCGGACTTCACGCTCCTGAAGCAGAACGAGGCGGCCGGCGACTACCGCGTCCAGCTGGTGCCGAGCCTCATGGCCTCCAACCTGACGATGATCTTCAACCTCACCCACCAGGATCCCGTCAAGCGCGAGGTGTACCAGAACGTCGACTTCCGGCGCGCGGTGTCGGTCGCCCTCAACCGCGACGAGATCAACGAGCTCCTGTACATCGGTCAGGCCACCCCCGGGCAGACGACCGCCAAGCCGAGCGAGTCGTGGTTCGACGAGGCCTGGGCCCAGAGCTACGCGACCTACGATACGGAGCTCGCGAACCAACTGCTCGACCAGATCGGCATGACCGACCGCGGCGCGGACGGCTTCCGCCGGGCCCCCGACGGCAGCGAGTTCACCACGATCCTCACGATCACCGACAGCATCGAAGGGGTCGGCGACCCGGCCCGCGCCGCCGAACTGCTCAAGGAGTACCTCGAGGACGTCGGCCTGCGGGTCGAGATCCGCGACGTCGGTGGCGACCTGCACAACGAGTCGCTCGACGCCGGCACGTTCGATGCCACCATCGAAGGCCACTCCTACCTGCAGGAGTACGAGAGCTTCGCGGTGCTCGGCGACGAGAACTTCTCCTGGGCCGCGCGCGGCTGGTTCAACTGGCTGAGGGCGCAGCAGCAGGTCGAGTCGGGCGAGCGCACCCTCGCCGACTTCGAGGGCGGCGTCCTGCCCGGCGTCGAGCCGCCGCAGTGGGTGAAGGACCACGAGGCGGCGTTCCAGCAGTCGCGCCAGGTGCCGCCCGACAGCGAAGCGTTCGCTGAACTGATGACCCAGATGTTCGACACGCAGGCCGACCAGCTCGTCGTCATCGGCGTCGCCGGCCAGCTGCCCGACCTGTTCATCGCCTCGAACGACCTCCGCAACATCCCGAGCGCCTACACGCCCCGCCAGATCTGGCAGGGTGAGATGGGCGAGTTCGCCTACCAGTTCTGGACGGCTCCGTAAGGACCGGCTCGGGGCAGCGGCCCCGTTACGGGAGAGGGGAGGCGGCCGCTCGGCCGCCTCCCCTCTCTCGTTCCTCGCTTAGCCGACGCCTTCGGGCAGGTCGAACTCCTCCTCGCCCACGATCTGCGCCCACCGGCCCTGCTCCCAGGAGCGGCCCACCTCGCGGATGCGGTCGGTCAGGTCGGTGCGCTCGTACGCGTTCCGGAACAGGGTGGCTCGCTCCAGGTAGCGCATGTGGCGCTCGAGCCGAGCGATGAGCCCCTCCCGATACCGCGCCTTGATGCGGTCGAGCCGCTCGGCTGGGGTGCCCGCAACCTCCAGCTGGGCGACGCGCCGCTTCTGGCCCTCGCTCCACCCGGGCGGCGCGATCCCGCTCTGCACGATCCACTCGGTGTCCTCGACGTGTCGAGCGGCGATCGTCGCGAACGTGCGGCTCGTGTAGGACGCCGCACCCCAGAAGAAGAGCAGGAACGCCACCACGATGCCGACGAGGATCAGGACGAGTTCCAGCACCCGTTCACCTTACCCTCGGGCTCGCGCGCCCTCGGGCCCGGGCCGGAGGCGAGCGGTCGTGGTCCCGCGCGGCGCCCGGCACACGATCAGCTCCTCCGGTCGCCGCGCCCCGGGTCCTTCAGCAGATACCGCAGCCCCTCGAGGAACATCGGTCGCCAGAAGCCCCAGTCGTGGCCCCCGGCATCGACCCTCATGCGGCCCGGGCCGCCGATCTCCTTGGTCAGGCGCTCGAACAGGCGCAGCGACTGGACCTCGGTGTTGAACCGCCAACCGGCCGGTTCGTTCCAGTCGCCGTCGCCGGCCGCGATGAAGAAGGGGACCCGGCGTCCGGAGCCCCGGTACGCGTCGAGGAGCGCCGGGTAGTTGCGCTCGCGCCAGCGCCCTTCGTCGAAGGGCGTGCCGAAGGCGCCGCTGCTGCGCGCGCTCGAGCCGGGCGGCGGCAGGTCGTCGTAGAGGGCGGAGCTCATCGCGATCGCGCCATCGAACAGGTCCGGGTAACGCAGGGCGTAGCGAACGGCGCCGTAGCCCCCCATCGAGAACCCGGCGACGACGAGCCCTCCGGCCCGGCCGAGGCCCAGGTCGCGCTGGACGTGCGGCAGCAGGTCGCCGATCACGGCCGACTCCACGGCGTCGCGACCGTCCACCCACCAACTGGTCCCGCTCGCGGGCGCGACCGCCGCCATCGACGGCAGCCTCCCCTGGGCCATCGCCTCCTGCAGCGCCTCAAGCCCCGGATCCCAGGAGCGCTCGTCACCCCCGCTGCCATGCAGGAGCAGGAGCAACGGCATCCGAGGCGAAGGGGACGCCCCTGCTTCCGGCCGCCAGAGGCGGTAGCGCAGCGGGGTCGACAGGCCCGAGGTCGACAGCGCACCGAACGACGGCCTCAGTCGGGTCACCTCAGTCGACGGCGCTCGACTCGCGCTGGATCAGCTTGGGCAGGACGGTGATCTTCTCCGGCTCGGCCGGGGCGCCTCCGGAGAGGCGTCGGAGCAGCAGCTCACAGGCGATCCGGCCTCGCTCGCGCGCCAGGAGCGAGACGGTGGTGAGGGTGGGCGTGGACATCCGCGCCGCTTCGATGTCGTCCATGCCCACCACCGCGACCTGCCGCGGCACCGACACCCCCAGCTCCTGCAAGCGCCTCATCGCCCCCAAGGCCATCGTGTCGTTCGCGCAGAAGAGGGCATCGAACGCCACCCCCGTGGCCAGGAGTCCGTCGACCGCCTCGTAGCCACCCGCCATCGTGAAGTCGCCGCTGGCGACCGAGCGCTCGTCGTACGCGATGCCGGCCTGGGCCAACGCCTGCCGGTACCCGTGGTCGCGCACGTCGTGCGGCACGGTTCCGGGCGTCCCGTTGACGAAGGCGATGCGGCGCCGACCCGAACCCACCAGGTGCTCGACGGCCAACGCCACGCCGCGGACCGAATCGAGGCGCACGTTGTCGACCGGGCAGTCGAGCGGCAGGCCGCCGATGACGCAGACGCTGCTGGCGTGCTCGGTGACCGACCGGACGAGGCTCTGGCCGACGTGCAGCGAGCAGACGATCGCTC
>JARGGE010000018.1 GCA_029210865.1 Trueperaceae bacterium | reverse complement strand
CCGGCGCCGGCGCGGCGGCCGGGCTGGCCACCGCCGTCGTCGCCGGCACGCTGGCGGCCGTGTTCGGCGGCTCGAGCTTCCAGGTGAGCGGCCCCACCGGCGCCATGACCGTGGTGCTCCTGCCGATCGTCGCGGCGTACGGCGTGGCGGCGCTGCCGCTCTTGGGGCTCCTCGCCGGCGGCTTCCTGCTCCTGTTCGCCTTCGCCGGCATCGGCCGCTACGTCCATTACGTGCCCTGGCCGGTGGTCACGGGCTTCACCAACGGCATCGCCACGATCATCGCGCTGCAGCAGCTCCCTGGCCTGTTGGGGGTCGCGGGCGAGAGCGGGCACGGCGGCATCCTGCCGGCCAGCGCCGACGCCGTCGCCGCGTTCCTCGCGGCGCCCACGTGGGCGGCGCCGGTGCTCGGCGCGCTGACGGTGGCCGTCATGGTCGCGTGGCCGTCGTGGAAGCGCGTGAACGCGGTGCCGGCCGGCATCGTGGCGATGGCCGTGGTGACGCTCGTCTCACTGCTGCCTGGCTTCGGCGCGGTCCCGCGGATCGGCGCGATCCCCAGCGCGCTGCCCTGGCCCTCGCTGCCGCCGGTGCCCGACCTCGACCTCACGGTCCTGATCCGCGCGGCGCTGGCGATCGCGGTGCTCGCGGCGCTCGAGAGCCTGCTCTCGGCGGTGGTCGCCGACGGCATGACGGTGGGCGAGCGCCACGACCCCGACCGCGAGCTGTTCGGGCAGGGGCTCGCCAACCTCGGCGCTGCCGTCATGGGCGGCATCCCGGGGACCGCAGCGCTGGCGCGGACGGCGGTCAACGTGCGTTCGGGGGCGCGCACGCGCCTGGCGGCGGTCGTCCACGGGCTGACGCTGCTGGCCATCGTGCTCGTGGCGGCGCCGCTGGCGGCGCGGGTGCCGCTCGCGGCGCTCGCCGGCATCCTGCTGGTCGTGGCGGCGCGGATGGTCGAGGGGCACGCGCTGCGCACGATCCTGCGCTCGACCAAGTCGGACGCCTTCGTGCTCGTGCTGACGATGGGGGTGACGGTGCTCTTCGACCTGATCCTGGCGCTCGAGGTCGGGCTGGTCGCGGCCGGCATCCTCTTCATCGTGCGCGTCAGCCGCATGTTCCGCATCGATCCGCTGGAGATGCTCGAGGCCACCGAGGCGCCCCGGCTCGACCCGTCGGCCGACGCCGACGCCGAGCAGCGCCTGTTGCGCGAGCAGGTGGTCGCGTACCGCGTGGACGGGCCGATGTTCTTCGGCGCCGCGAACCGCTTCTTCGACCAGCTGCTCAAGACGGGCGGTGGCATCCGGGTGGTCGTGCTGCGCCTGCGGCGCGTGCCGGTGATGGACGCCACCGGCGCGTCGGCGCTCGAATCGCTGGTCGATCGCCTCGCGCGCCGCAAGATCCGGGTGCTGCTCTCGGGGCTGCAGGTGCAGCCGCGCGAGGTGCTGGGGCGCATGGGCGTCCTCGCGCGCCTCGAGCGCGCCGGGAGCTGCGTGTACGACACCTCGGAGGAGGCGATCGACGCCGCGCTGCGGCTCGTCCAGGACGGATAGGATGGAAGGGTGCCGGACCGCGTGCCGCCCAACGCGCCGTCGGCGGGCGGCGGCGACGCGCGACCGCCCGACGCCGGGACCGTCGACGTCGAGCCCGACGGTGGCGGCGAACTGCGGGAGGTGGACGCGCGCGAGGCGTGGCGCGCCATCCAGCGGCTCCGGCAGCTGAAGCGCGAGGGCTACCGCACCCTCTTCACGGTCGTGATGGTCGTGCTGGTCGGCTACCTGGTGGTGGCCGAGGTGACGGGTGGGCGCGCGCTCGACCGGTCGGTCGCCGCGCTGCTGCTCTCCGGCGTGGCGCTCGCCTGGCTCGACCTCCTCCCCGAGGGTCGCCGCACGCGCCGCGCCGAGGTCGTGGTCCTCGCGACCCTGGTCGCCAGCGTGCTCGGTGGCCTCGCCGTCTCGCTGTTCGCGACCGCCGACCCGCTCGAGCACGAGCGCGCGCTGCTGGTCGCCGCCGCCTGGCTGCCGATCGTCGTCCTCTGGACGTACGTTGCCTTCGGACGGCGCGTCGCCTGGCGCGTCGCCCTCGGCGTCCTCGTCTCGGCGGCCGTGGTGGTGGGCATGCACGTGCTGCTCGCCGACGCGGTCGCCTGGCGCGCGCTGGGGACGCTGGTGCTGGTGGGCGCGCTCCAGCTCGTCGGCCTGCACGTGCTCACCGGGTACCTCGAGCGGCGGGTCCGCTGGCGGGCGCTCGCGGACGTGGCGGCGGGCCGCGCCTTCGTCGATCCGGTCACCGGGCTCCCCGACCGCCGCCGCTTCATGGACCGCCTCGAGCGCGCGGTGGCGCAGGCCCGTCGGGCGGGCGGCCGCTTCGCCGTGGCGTTCGTCGACCTCGACGGCTTCAAGGCGGTGAACGACGCCTACGGCCAGCGGGTCGGCGACGAGCTCCTGCGCGTGGCCGGCGCGCGGCTCGCGGACGCGCTGCGCGGCAGCGACACCGTCGCGCGGCTGGGCGGGGACGAGTTCGCGGTGCTGACCGGCGGCGCCATCGACGACGACGGCGCGGCGGTGCTCGCCGAAAAGCTCGTCGCCGCGTGCACCGCGCGGGTCGAGGTGGACGGGCGGGGGCTGCGCGTGGCGGCGAGCGTCGGCGTGGCGCGCTTCCCCGACGACGGGACCGACGCCGACGCGCTGGTGCGGGTCGCCGACGCCGCGCTCGAGGCGGCCAAGTGGGGGGGTGCGGGGCGCGTGCAGATCGGGCCGGTGGGCGGCGCGCGGTCCCCGCGCAGCAGCGGGTAGCGCGGCCCCGGCCCACGACGGGTTGCACGGGCACCGGGTCCGCGGCCGCCGGCAGACGAACGTCCCTCCCCCGCACCGCCGCAATCTCGGAGCATGAGGTCCGTGATCGTGCCGGCACGCCCCGCGGGGCGCCGCCGTCCGCCCGAGGAGGGCCACCGTGATCGAGTTCCCGCCTTCGCCCCGCACCGTCGTCGACGTCCGCACGCTGCCGCCGGGCACCTGCCGCGAACGCATCGAGGCCGCGTTCGACGCGCTGCCGGACGGCGAGGCGCTCGACCTCTTCGTGCCGCACGACCCCTCGCCGCTCCAGGCGCGCTTCGCCGGTCTGCGGCCCGGGCGCTCGACGTGGACCTACCTGGTCGCCGGCCCAGAGGTCTGGCACGTGCGCGTGGCCAAGTCCGCATGACGCCCACCCGCCGACCGGCGCCGGCGCAAGGGCCCGCCGGCGGTGCGGCCGCGGCGCCGCGGCCGGCGCTGAGGGCGGTGGCCCTGCCGATCGAGCACGGTGCGTGGGGCTTCCTGCTCGAGCCGGCGCTGCTGGGGCTGCTGCTCGCCTGGAGCCCCGCCGGGCTCGCGCTCGCCTTCGCGGCGCTCATGACGCTGCTGCTTCAGACCCCGGTCAGCCTCCTCGCCGCCGACGCGCGGCGCGGCAAGGTCTACCCGCGCACGCGCCTGGCGCGCCGGGTGGCCGCCGGGTACGCGGCGGCGTGGGCGATCGGGTTGGCGCTCGCGTGGCAGGCCGCGGGCGAGCTCGGCTGGCTGTGGCCCGCGGTCTTCGCGCTGCCGCTCGCGGCGGTGCAGCTGGCCTACGACGCCCGCAACCGGGCCCGCGAGCTCGTCCCCGAGGCCGCCGGGGCGGTGGCGATGGGGGCGCTCGCGGCCGTGATCGCGGTGGCGGCCGGTTGGGCGCTAGGACCGGCTCTCGCGCTGTGGGGGCTGTTGGCGCTGCGCGCCGTGCCCGCCATCGTCTACGTGCGGGCGCGGCTGCGGCTCGAGCGCGGGTCCACGGTGTCGCCGGGGCCCACCTGGGCCCTGCACGGCGCCGCGCTGCTCGTGGGCGTCGGGGTGTGGCTGGCGGGTTGGCTCGCCTGGCCGGTGGTCGTGGCGTACGCGCTGCTCTTCGCGCGCGCTGCATGGGGCCTGTCGCCCTGGCGGCGCCCCGTGGCGGCCAAGGTCGTGGGCTTCGGCGAGATCGGCTTCGGGGTGGCCACGGTGCTCCTGCTCGCCGCAGCCGTGGTGCTGGCTGGGTGACGGCCGGGCGCCGCGGCTGCGGCGCCCCGACGCGGTGGTCCCCGGTCAGGCCTCCAGGAGCGCCCGCACCTCGGCCCGCTCGGCCTCGGTGAGGCGCCACCCGGCGGTCGCCGCGTTGCGGCGGACCTGCTCGGGCTTGGTGGCGCCGGCGATGACGCTCGCCACCGCCGGCTCCGCCAGCAGGTACGCGAAGGCGAGGTCGATCAGCTCGCGCCCGTGGTCGGCTGCCCAGGCGATCAGCCGCTCGACCGTCGCCAGGTTCGCCTCGCTCAGCAGCGCGTCTTGGCGGGCGCTCCCGACGATCCGCGCCCCTTCCGGGAGCGGCGCGTCCTGGCGGTACTTGCCCGTCAGCAGCCCGTTCGCCAACGGGAAGTAGGGCAGGAAGCCCATCCCCAGCCGCTCGCTGGCGGGCAGCACGTCGGCCTCGGGCGCCCGGTGGAGCATCGAGTACTCGTTCTGCACGCTCACGAAGCGCGCGCCGCCGCCGCGAGCGGCGGCGTCCGCCGCCTCGTCGAGCTGGGCGACCGAGAAGTTCGAGCAGCCGATGGCGCGCGCCATGCCGGCCTGCACCAGCTCGTCGAGCGCCCCCAGCGTGTCGGCGATCGGCACCTCGGGATCGGGGCGATGCAGTTGGTACAGGTCGACGTGGTCGGTGCCCAGGCGCCGGAGGCTGTCGCCCAGCGCGCGCTTCACGTAGTCGGGGTGGGCGCCCTGCGCGCCCTCGCGCACCGGCATCCCGAACTTGGTCGCCAACACCACCAGGTCGCGGCGGCCGCGCAGGACCCGCCCGAGGAAGGCCTCGCTGTCGGTCCCGCCGTAGACGTCGGCGGTGTCGAGGAAGGTGACGCCGGCGTCGAGCGCGGCGTCGACGACGTCCTTGGTGCGCTCCACGTCGAGCCGGCGACCGAAGTTGTTGCAGCCGAGGCCGACGACGGAGACCTGCAGGGGGCCGAGCGGTCGGGTGTCCATGCGGTTACGCAACCACGAGGCGAGGCTCGGGCGCAAGGCACAGGGCGTCAGGTGGAACCTGGACGAGACGGGACGCGCCGGGACCGAGCATCAAGTGGGACGCCCGACCACGAAGGTCATCGCGCCGCCCTCGAGCACGGTCACGGGATGCGCCCGCTGACCTGCGAGGACGCTCAGGCCCCGCGTTCGTGCTCGATGAGCACCGGTCGCTTGGCCAGCCGGACGACCGTCTCCGCGACGGAGCCGTTCAGGAAGTGCGCGAGACCGGTGCGCCCGTGGGTGCCCATCACGATCAGGTCGGCGCCCCACGCGTCGGCCTCCTGGAGGATCCCCTCGGCCGCGGTGCCGATGCGCACGGTGCACGTCGCGCCATCCCGGGCCAGCTCCACCAGGCGCGCGAGCTCGCGCGCCTCCATGGCGTCGCGCTCCTCCTTGGCCGAGACCGAGGAGCTTAGGTCCGCGGCGATGCGCTTGGGGTCCAGGACGTGGAGCAGGCGGCGTTCGGCTTCGGGGAAGTGGCTGCGCGCGAGCGCCAGAGCGGCGTCGCCCGGGGGCGTGAAGTCGATGGGGACGAGGATGCGTCGGAACATGGCGGCCTCCTGAGGGGGCGCGCGCTGGGCGCGCCGGGGCGCTGGGTCAGTGCGCGCCGAGGTGCGCGCCGGGCTGGTCGTGGACGGCGAGCTTGGCGAGCAGCTCGGAGCCCTTGGCGTCGACGTTCTGGAGCACGACCGTGGTCCCGTTCGCGCGGAACCGTAGCACGACCTTGTCGATCGCGGCGAGGGCGCTGGCGTCCCAGAGCTGCGCGCGGCGCAGGTCGAGCACCACCGCATCGAGGTCCTCGGCGGTGTCGAACGCGCCCACGAAGTCCTCGACGGCCACGAAGAAGACCTGGCCGGTGACCGTGTAGATGCGGGTGCGGCCGCTGGCGTCGAGCGCGCTCGTGACGTTCGTGGTCTTGGCGATCTTGCGGCTGAAGAAGATGGCGCTCAGGACGACGCCGACGCCGACGCCCACCGCCAGGTCGTGCGTCACGAGCACGGTGGCGACGGTGGCGACCATGACGATCGTCTCGCTCTTGGGGTGCGCGAGCATGCCCGGGAGGCTGCGCCAGTCGAAGGTGTTGAGGGCGACCATGAACATCACGGCCACCAGCGCCGCCATCGGGATGATGGCGACGAGCGGCCCGGCGAGGAGCACCATCGCCAGCAGGAAGACGCCGGAGGCGAGGGTGCTGAGGCGGGTGCGCCCGCCGCTGCTCACGTTGATGATCGATTGGCCGATCATGGCGCAGCCCGCCATCCCGCCGAAGCAGCCCGACACGATGTTGGCGATGCCCTGGCCGCGCGACTCGCGGTTCTTGTCGCTCTCGGTGTCGGTCAGGTCGTCGACGATGGTGGCCGTCAGCAGCGATTCGATGAGGCCGACCAGCGCCAACGACAGCGCGTACGGGAAGACGATCGCCAGCGTCTCGAAGGTGACCGGCACCATCGGCAGACCGAAGAAGGGGAGCGCCGACGGGAGCGCGCCCAGGTCGCCCACGGTGGTCAGCGGGGCCCCGGTCGCCACCGCGAAGGCCGTGATCGCTACGATGGCGACCAGCGGTGACGGGACCGCGCGCGTCAGGCGCGGCAGGAGGTAGATGATCGCCAGGCCCGCGAGCACCATGGCGTACATCGTCGGTCCGACGCCGACGAACTGCTCGAGCTGCGCCAGGACGATCAGGATGGCGAGGGCGTTGACGAAGCCCACCATCACCGGTTTGGGCACGTAGCGCATGTACCGCCCGAGCTTGGCGAGTCCGAAGGCGATCTGGATCACACCGGTGAGGACGGTGGCGGCGAAGAGGTACTCGAGGCCGTGGTCGGCGACGAGCGTGACCATCAGCAGCGCCATGGCGCCGGTGGCGGCGCTGATCATGGCGGGGCGGCCGCCGGCGAAGGCGGTGACGACGGCGATGCAGAAGCTGGCGTAGAGGCCGACCTGCGGGTCGACGCCCGCGACGATGCTGAAACGATCGCTTCGGGGATGAGGGCGAGCGCGACGACGACGCCGGCGACGAGGTCGCCGCGCACGTTGCCGAACCACTCGGCGCGGAAGCGCGCGAGCGCGGCGGGGTGGAGCTTGAGCATGGGACTTCTGAACGGGGAAGCGGGACGGCGGTCGGGCCAGGACGGAGCGGCGACGACGCGAAGGAGACGGTCGAGCCACCTCGCGGCACGAAGCCGCCATCCTAACCGGGACATTCGTCCCTAGCGGTGGGACGGATGTCCCGGTCGAGCCGCGATGCGCTCGCTCGACCCGCCATCCCGTGCCGGCGCGCTCGAGCGCGCCGGCACGGCCCTCACCCCTTGACCCCCGTGCTCGCGATGCCGGTGGTGATGAAGCGCTGCAGCAGCGAGAAGACGACCGTGATCGGCAGGAGGGTCAGCACCGTCATCGCCAGCACGTAGTGCCACTGCACGTTCAGCTCGCCCTGGAAGGCGTTCAGGCCGACCTGCAGCGTGAAGAACTCGCTGCGGGTGAGCACGATCAGCGGCCACAGGAAGTCGTTCCAGCGCCACATGACCGAGAAGATCGCCAGCACGGCGAGCGCCGGTGCGGCGAGCGGCAGCACGATCTGCCAGTAGATGCGCCATTCGGAGGCGCCGTCGATGCGCCCCGAGTCGAGGAGCTCGTCGGGGATGGTGAGCATGTACTGCCGCAGCAGGAAGACGCCGGTGGGGGTGGCCGCGCCGGGGATGATCACGCCCCAGAGGCTGTTGATCCAGCCCACCTGGGTGATGACCAGGTAGACGGGCACCAGGATGACGCTGATCGGGATCATGAGGGTGGCGATGATGACGAGGAAGATCGCGTTGCGCCCGCGGAAGCGGTACTTCGAGAGCGCGAAGGCCGCCATGCTGTTGATGATCAGGGTGATCAGGGTGGCGCCGATCGTCACGATCACGCTGTTGCGCAGGTACGTGGCGAAGTTGAAGCGGCCGAAGGACTCGATGTAGTTCTCGGTGGCCAGGCGGAAGTTGCGGACCGGGGTGCGTCGCTCGATCGGGACCCGCAGCACCTCGTCCGGGTTGACCGGGTCGACCATCTGCGCGACCAGACCGATGCGCCGCACCTGCGCCAGCCGCACGGTGCTGCCGTCGTCCTGGACGACGTCGAAGAGCGGCAGCGGCTCGGGGTGGCCGTCGACCACGGCCGTGTCCTGGGCCAGCGGGAGCAGGGTGGGGGGGAACTCGAGCAGGTTCGCCTGCGTCTTGAAGGACGACAGCACCAGCCAGGCGACCGGGCCGAACATGACCAGCACGCCGGCGATCAGGTAGCCGTAGGTGAGCACGTCGGCGACGCTCCAGCGGCGCGCGCGGCCGCGGCCGGGTCCCTCGTGCTGGCGGCGGGTGAGGAAGCGGGCGACGGCGCTCACGCGAGGTGCCGCTCGCTGCCCTGGCCGAGGCGCAGCTGGATGAGGGTGGCGACGAGCAGCACGGCCCCGAGCGTCACGCTGGCCGCGGCGGCCATGCCGAAGCGCGGGTTCTGGGTGCCGAAGCCGGTCATGTAGATGTACTGGACCATGAGCATCGTGGCGCTCCCGGGTCCGCCACCGGTGAGCACGAAGACCTCGTCGAACATCTGCACCGCGCGGATGAGCGACAGCACCAGCACGACCATCATCGTGGGCATCAAGAGCGGCAGCGTGATGTGCCGGAAGGCCTGCAGGGTCGAGGTGCCGTCGATCGCGCCGGCGTCGTAGAGCTCGTTCGGGATGCTCTGCAGCCCGGCGAGCAGGATCAGCGTGTAGAAGCCCATGTGCGCCCAGATGCTCACCAGGATCACCCAGGTCATCGCCCAGGTGCCGTCGAGCATGAAGTTGATCGGGTCGAGCCCGAGCGCGATGAGGATGGCGTTGAGCACCCCGTCGCGCTGCAGGATCCATTTCCAGATGAGCGCGACCACCACCGGCGACAGGAGCACGGGGTAGAAGTACACGCTGCGGAAGAAGCCGCGGGCGACGATCTTGCGGTTGAGGACCATCGAGGTGATCAGCGAGACGAGCACCATGCCGCTCACCTGGAAGAAGACGAACACACCGGTGTTGCGCGCCGCGCGCCAGAAGCGGTCCTCGAGGCAGGTGTTGGGGTCGCCGTAGTCGGTGCAGGTGTAGAGGCGCTCGAAGTTGGCGGCGCCGACGAAGGGGCGGTCCTGTGGGAAGAGGTTGCCGCCCTCGGTCATCGCGAAATAGACGTTCAGCAGCATCGGGAAGAGGATGAAGATACCGAACACGAGCAGGTTCGGGAGCACGAACAGGTACGCCATGCGGCGCACGCCGAGCAGCTTCTGGGCCGGTTCCATGACCAGCCCGAAGGCGTTCATCGTCAGCGCGTACACGCGTTGCGTGGCCCGTCCGACGAGCGCGTTCGCGCGCTGGAAGGCGTTCGGTGTGCCGGCCATGGGCCTCCGGGTACGACGGCGCCGGGATGGACGCCGCTAGGGGGGGCGGGCGCCGCCGGTCGTGGGACCGACGACGCCCGCAGGGGGCGCCCGCCACGTCTAGGCGTGCGTCAGTTGGCGCCGGATTCGCGCAGCGCTTCGTCGATGTCGGCCTGGATGCGCTCCAGGGCCTGGTCGAGGGTCAGCTCGCCCACGAAGACCTGCGTGAGGCGGTCGCGGATCGCGTTGAAGACCACGAAGTTGTACGGGTAGGCCTGCATCGCGTAGGCGATCGGGTGGAGCAGCGGCACCTGCTGCGAGAACGCGGTGAGCGCCGCGCCGGTCAGCGGGTTCTCGGTGGCGAAGGTCACGCCGGACTCGGCCAGGCCGAGATGCCCCGGGATGAAGAGCGAGCGGCCGTAGAACTCGGCCAGCTGCTCCTCCTGGGCGAGGAACTCCATGACGCGCGCGACTTCGGCGGGGTGCTCGGTCTCGGCGAGCGCGACGACGCCGGCGCCGCCGGGCATGCCGGTGCAGGCGGCGGGGCCGCAGGGGTTGGGCACGACGACCCAGTCGAAGGCGTCGCCGATCAGGTTGGTGAACTGGCCGACCTGCCAGCTGCCCGACATGTACAGGACCACTTGGCCGTTGACGAAGAACTCGTTGCCGGCCGCGTAGCTGCCCGCCGAGCCGATCCAGACGTCGGGCACCATGGTGCCGTCGGCGTGCCAGTCGATCATCAGCTGCATCATCGCGCGCATGCCGGGGTCGTCGACGACGATCTTGCCGTCGGCGTCGAGGAACTGCGCGCCCTGGCTGATCGCCGGGCCGGCGAGGCGGTGGCCGGTGCGGTCCATGACCATCGCGAAGGGCGTGCCGGTCGCCTCGGCGACCTGGCGGGTGACCGCCGCCCACTCTTGCCAGGTGCCGCCCTCGGGCACGGCGATGCCGGCCTGGTCGAAGAGCGTCTTGTTGACGAAGGGCCCGGTGACCGTCAGCTGCGTCATGAAGCCGGGGATCGCGTCGGAGCCGGCGGGGCGCATCCAGTCGAGGAAGGGGCCGAAGTTGGCGTCCCAGTACGCGGCGTCCTCGAGGTACGGGCGCAGGTCGAGGAAGTACTGCGACAGCCCGCCGAGGTTGGTGACGCGCGCGATGTCGGGGCCCTCGCCGGCGGCGAGCTGGAGCGGCAGCGACTCGAGGATGCCCGAGGAGTAGGGCACGGTGTCCATGATCACCTTGACGTCGGGGTTGGCGGCCTCGAAGCGGTCGAGCAGTTCGCGCATGACGACGCCTTCGGCGCCGTCGTCGTACCAGGTCATGCGCAGTTCGACCTGCGCGAACGCGCTGCCGAGGAGCAGACCGAGGGTGAGGGCGAGGAGGATGGGAAGACGGAACCGGGTCGACATGCGAACCTCCTGAGCGGTCCAGCGGACGTCGCACGTCGTGTCCTCAAGGGTCGAGGAACGCCGCCGACGCAGCGGGGCGGCAGCCCATCGGGGCGACGCCGGACGTCGAGACCGCGGGATCCGCGGGCCGAACGCGCCGGAAGGCGCCTTGCGATGGGAAGCACCCAAGTATACGGTGGGGCGCGCATGGCGTCAAAGCGGCGAGGTGGGGTTTTGCGTGTCAGGGGCGCGTCATGAGCTCCCTCGCGCCGGCGTCGCTCGAGCCGGTCGGCGGGGCGACGCTGGCGGGGCGGGGCCCGGTGGTGCTGCCGCTCACGGGGGCTCGGCTCCAGGCCCTCGCCGGTCCCGCCGGCGTCGAGCGGCTCCTCGTGTGGGGCAGCGGTCTGGTGGGTGCCGTGCGCTTCGAGCCGCCGCTGCCCGCCGACGCCCGCGTGCGGGTGACGCCCAACCGCCTCGAGCTCGTCTGGCCGTCGGGGCGCCTGACCGTGTCGGCGCTGCCGACGACGCCCGCGGTGGTGCTGCGCGGCTGGGGCGACCTCCCCGACCTGCGCGTCGCGCCTCCGCGGGCGCTGCCGCCGGGCTTCGCGCACCGCGCGACGCTGCGCCGCCTGGGCGACGGTTGGGGGGTCGCGAGCGCCTGGGGCGAACTGGTGGTGCGCGCGGCCGGCGCCGAGATCGCGGCGCGCGGACGGCTCTCGTGGCGGCGTGCGGGGCTGGCGGTCGTGGCCGCGGGCGCCGACCGCGCCGAGGCCGAGGGCGCCGCCGCGGCCCTGCTCGCGGACCCCGGCGACCCGGCGGCCGAGCTCGAGGCCCACCAGTCCGAGCTCGCCGACGTGCTGCACGTCGCCGGCGACGACGTCCTGCAGAGCCTCTTCGTGCACGGCCTGCACGCCGCGCGCACCGCGCGCAAGGAGCTGCCCGGCGGGCGCTTCGCTGGCCTGGCGGCGGGGGTGGGCTACGCGCTGCCCCCGCGCACGTACTACCGCGACGGCTACTGGACCCTGCAGGCGCTCTTGCCGCGCTGGCCCGAGGTCGCGCGCGAGCAGCTGCTCCTGCTCGCGCGGGAACTGCCCGCCAGCGGCCCCGAGGCCGGGACGGCGCCGAGCGGGGTGGTGGTGGCCTCGCCGGCGGGGGAGCGGGTCTGGCGCGCGCGCCGCGCGGCCGACCCGGCGCTGGCCGCCGACCACCCGCGCGACGGCGTCTGGTGGGCCGACCACACCGACGCGTCGCTCCTGTTCGCGCTGCTCGCCTGCGACGTGGCGGCCTGGATCGGTGACCCCGGGCTCTTCGCCACCCGCGTCGACGGCGCGACGATCGGCGCACGGGTCGCCGCGGCGCTCGAGCGCGCCCACGGCGCGTGCGACGCCTCGGGGCTGCCGGTGAAGCCGCCGCACGACCGCGACTGGGCCGACAACGTCTTCCGCGGCGGGTACGTCGCCTACGACGTCGGGCTCTACCACGGCGCCCTGGGGCGCGTCGCCGACTTGGTCGCAGGCGAGCGGCCGGCCGACGCGGCGCGTTACCGGGCGCGGGCGGCGGCGCTGCGCGAGGGCGCGCGCCGCCACCTGTGGGACGAGGCGCGCAGGTACTTCGTCGACTTCCGGACCCCCGAGGGGCGCGCCGAGGCCCACCTGGCAATCGACACGCTCACCGCGCTGCGCTTCGGCCTCGCCGACGACGCCCAGGCGGCGCGCGTGCTCGCGGCGATGCGCGCGCGCCTCGAGACCCGCCACAACGGCGAGCAGCCGTGGGGCGACTGGGGCGTCATGAACGTCTTCCCGCCCTACGCGCCGTGGGTGCGCCGGCGCGGCAAGAGCCGCTTCGCGTACCGCTACCACGACGGCGCCGACTGGCCCTATTGGGACGGGATCTACGCCGAGGAGCGGCTGCGGCGCGGCCTGGGCGGTTGGCGCTACCCGCTCACCCGCTGGTGGACCTACGGCCTGGCCCAGGGGCGCGCCGCTCCGGTCGAGTACGCCTCGCCACCGTATGCCCCCGGCTCGCCCTCGAACGCCTGGAGCGCGATGCCGGCCGCCGCCATGCTCTTCGGCGGCTACGGCCTCACGCCCGCCGGCACCACCCGCCGACCCCCGTGGGGGCCGGCCACGCTGCGTGTGCGCGCCGCGGACGGCCGCCTCGTCGCCGTCCGGCACGACGCCCCCGACGCGGCACCGACCCTGGAGGTCGACGATGGCTGACCCCTGGCCCACGCTCCCCCCGCTCCGCTTCGCCGGCCGCGACGGCCCGCGCTTCGTGTTCGGCGCTGCCGCGACGACCGCGGGCGCGGCCGCGCCGACGACCGCGCCCCGGGTGGTGCTGACCGTCGTCGAGGAGGACGTCGTCCGCGTGCAGGTGCAGCCCGGCGGTGCCGCGCGCGTCGAGCGCACGTGGGCGGTCGTCGGCCGCGCGGGCGACGTCGGGCCCGAGGGGCGCGACCGCGAGGACCTCTCGGTCTTCGCCTGCCCCGAGCCGCAGGTCGAGGCGCGGCCCGACGGCCTCCGGATCCGCACCGAGCGCTTCGTCCTCGACGTGGCGCTCGCCCCCGTCGCGCTCCGGTGGTCGTTGCCCGACGGGACGCCGCTCTTCGAGGACCACCCGGAGCTCGGCTACCGGTACGCGCGCGGCGGCGGCCGCGGCGTGCGCCACACCCTGCGGCGCGACGTCGAGGAGGTCGTCCTGGGGCTCGGCGAGGTGAGCGGCGGGATCGACCGCCACGCGCGCCGCTACCGGCTGCGGCCGGGCGACGCCCTGGGGTACGACGCCGAGCACGCCGATCCGCTCTACAAGCACCTGCCGGTGGCGCTGACGCTCGGGCGTGCCGGCCACGCGACCGGGATCGTGTACGACACGGGCGCCGAGGCGACCTTCGACTTCGGCAGCGAGGTCGACCACTACCTCGGCCCGTACCGCTACGCCGAGCTCCATGCCACCGAGCTCGACGCCTACGTGCTGATCGGCCCCGCGCTCGCCGACGTGGTGCGGCGCGTGCAGGACCTGACCGGGTACGCCACGCTGCCGCCGCGCTGGTCGCTCGGCTACCTCGGCTCCACCATGCGCTACACCGACGCCGACGACCCCACCGCCGAGCTCGCCGGCTTCGTGGCGGCGCTGCGCGCCCACGGGATCGGCTGCAGCGGCTTCCACCTCTCGAGCGGCTACTCGATGGGCGACGACGGCCTGCGCTACGTCTTCGAGTGGAACCGGCGCCGCGTGCCCGAGCCCACGGCGATGGTGCGCGCGCTGTCGGACGGGGGCATCCGCACGCTGGCGAACGTGAAACCGGCGCTGCTCACGAGCCACCCGGACCACGAGGCGCTCGCCGCGGCCGGCGCGCTGGTCCGCGCCGCGGCAGACGACCCCGCGCCGCTCGCGCACCGCGCCTACCGCGCGCGCTTCTGGGGCGGCGACGCCGGCTACGTCGACTTCACCCGCCCGGAGGGCTACGCCTGGTGGCGGTCGCGGGTGCGCGAGCGGATCCTGGACGTCGGCATCGACGCCACGTGGAACGACAACAACGAGTTCCGGATCGAGGACGACGCCGCGCGCTGCGCCGCCGGCGAGGCCGGCGACCTGCGCCCGACCCTGACGCTCCTGATGAACCACGCGAGCCGCGCCGCGCAGCGCGACGCCCACCCCGAGCGGCGCGACTACCAGATCACCCGTTCCGGCGGCCTGGGCCTGCAGCGCTACGCGCAGACCTGGTCGGGCGACAACCGCACCAGCTGGCCCACGCTCGCCTACAACCTGCCGATGGGGCTCTCGATGTCGCTCGTCGGCTGGGCCAACCACGGCCACGACGTGGGCGGCTTCGCCGGCCCGCCCCCCGACGCCGAGCTGCTGGTGCGCTGGATCGAGGCCGGGATCACCCAACCGCGCTTCTCCATCCATTCGTGGAACGACGACGGCACCGCCACCGAGCCGTGGAGCCACCCCGACGCGCTCCCCGCCGTGCGCCGCCTGATGGCGCTGCGCACCGCGCTGGTCCCTTACCTGGCGAACCTGATGTGGGACGCCGCGCACGACGGCGTGCCGCTGACGCGGCCCCTCGTCTACGCCTTCCAGGGCTGGCGCCCGGGGTGGCGCGAGTCCTTCGTGCACCTGCTGGGTGACGCGCTGCTCGTGGCGCCGGTGCTGGAGCCGGGGGCGACGACCCGGCGGGCGCTGCTGCCGCCGGGGCGCTGGCTCGAGCTGGGCACCGGGCGGGTGCACGCGGGCGACGCCTGGGCCGACCTCGACGCGCCGCTGGGGCGCCCCGTGTGGCTGCTCCGCGAGGGGCACGCGCTACCGCTCGCCGAGGCACCCATCGAGGCGGCCGAGGTGGTGCCGGCCTGGCTCGTCGGTGGCGCCGACGCCGCGCCGCCGCCCATCCGCTGGCTCTGCTTCCCGGACGCCCGCGGTGCGGTCCGTGGGCGGTTGGCGTGGGAGGACGGCTGGTCGCGCGCCTTCGAGCGCGGCGCGGTGGACGTCTTCGAGCTCGCGGCGGCGGGCGGCGCTCCGCCCCGGCTGCGGCGCACGCAGGCGGGCAGCGGCATCGCCCCCGGCGCGCACGAGGCGTGGAGCGTCGCCGCAGACGGTGGCGTGCGGCTTCCCTGGTTCGACGTCGCCTGGAGGCGAACGCCGATGACCGTCGGATGACGTCGTGGCCGTGGGGCCGGCGCGCTCGTGCCTAGCGTCCGGCCGGTCCTCCCGCGGACGGCTCGGCGGGCGCGGACGTCCCGGTGAGGGACCCCACGACCCCGCCCGCCGGGCGCAGGGCGCGCTCGTACGCGGTCGCCCGCGGTACCGCGAAGGTCCGGTCGTCCAGCCGCACGACGCCCGCCTCGAGGTCCACCTCGACGCGGGCGTCCTCGTGGAGGGCTGCGTAGAAGGCCTCGTCGCTGAGGGTCGCCACCGTGAAGCCCTCGTCGCGCGCCCCCTGCGCGTACAACGGCGCGACGCTGCGCGCCACGACGGCGAGGACGCCGGCCGCCTGCAGCGCGCGCACCGAGGAGGCGCGGTTGCTCCCCGCGCCGAACCCGGCGTCGCCGACGAAGACCGTGCCGCGCAGGTCCCGCCCGGCGGCCGAGGGGTCGACGTGGTGCAGCAGCAGCCGGCGCAGCACGGCAGGGTCGGTGTCGCTGCTGGTGCCCACGCCGGGGACGCTCGACGGGGTGAGGTCGTCGGTGGTGACCGGACCGACCAGGCGCACGGCGTTCCCGGCGCGCGGCCAGCGCACGAGGGGGGGCCCGGGGACGCCGGGCCCCGGGCCGTCGCCGAGGCCGCTCCCCAGCCATCCGGTCCGCGCGGCGCGGCCCGCGCCGCGCCCCGAGACCAGGTGGACCCGCGCCGTGCGGTCGCCGAGACGCCCCACCCCGTTGCGGTTGCCGGTGGCGACCGCCACCTCGCCGGGGCCCAAGCGGTGCGCGCCGAACCCGAAGCAGAAGCCGCAGCCGGGCGCTTCGAGCACCGCCCCGGCGGCCTGGAGTCGGGCGGCGACGCCGGTGGTGCGCAGCCGCTCGGCCACCTCGGCGCTCGCGGGCACGACCAGCGTCGGTACGGCGACCGGGGCGTCGCCGAGCGCGTCCGCGAAGGCCGCGACCTCCTCGAAGGTCCCGCCCGCGCAGGTGCCCACCAGCACCCGGTCGACACGGGTCCGCGGGAGGTCGCGCAGCGGCACCACGTCGGCGGCGTGGCCGCTGCGGGCGACGTTCGGCCGCACGCGATCGAGATCGAGCTCGAGGTCGGGCTCGCCGTCGTCCGGCAGCCCGAGCAGGTCGGGGAAGAGCGCCGTGGCCGCCAGCGCCTCGGGCGTGGCGTTGGCCAGGACCGCTCGCTGGGCGGTCGACCACCCGGCCAGACCCGGCCCCACGTACTCGAGGGCGACGCCCACCGCCTGCCCCGAGCGGAGGCGTCCCAGGAGTTCGAGCGCCGCGTCGCGCGCGGTGGTGTCGGCGGGAAGCCGGCCGGTCACGCGCACCCTCAGGGTGGGTGGGACGCGGAGGGCGAGCGTTCCGGTATGGAGCGCCGCGGCCACCGTCGTCGGTTGGCCGGCGAAGGCGAGGACGCCGTACGCGGCGAGCGTCGGCGCGTGCGAATCGTTGCCGAGGACGAGCATCCCGGGGCGCAGCGCCCCGGTCTCGGCGAGCGCGTGGTGCTGGATGCCGCGGTGGGCCAGCAGCC
>JARGGE010000189.1 GCA_029210865.1 Trueperaceae bacterium | reverse complement strand
CGGTCTCGGCCTCGAGCACCCGCGGGACGTACGCGGTGAGCGTCATGTCGAACCCGTGGTCGCCGATCGTCCAGGCCATCTCGTCGACGCCCGAGCGGGCGACGGCGGTCGACGGCGCCTCGAGCCGCAGCGCGCGCACGTCGCCCGATGCCGGCCGCGCCGAGACGATCGCGGCGGCCGCACCGTCGCCGAACACGGCCGCCGACAGCAGGGCGTCGACGCCGGCGTGCGGCTGCAGGTGCAGGGTGCAGAGCTCGACGCAGACGATCAGGACGACGGCGTCGGGGTCGAGCGCGCAGAAGGCGCGCGCCACCCGCAGGGCCGGGAAGGCGGCGAAGCACCCCATGAAGCCGACGTGCGTGCGCTCGACGTCGGGGCGCAGCCCGAGGGCGTCGACCAGGTGCAGGTCGACGCCGGGCGTGGCGAAGCCGGTGCACGACACCGTCACCAGGTGGGTGACATCGCCCGGCACGATGGCGCCCGCGGCCGCGAAGGCGCGCTCCGCCGCGACGGCCGCGAGGGGTCCCGCTTCCAGGGCGTAACGCGCGTTCCGCTCACCGGTGCTCGGCGAGCGGAAGGTGCCACCGTCGGGATCGAAGTAGAGGGGCGGCAGGGCGCCGTCGCGGGGGCTGGGCTCGGGCGCGAAATCCGGGAGCACGCTCCAGCGCGCGTCGATCGCGCTCTGGGCGTAGACGCGGTCGAGCACCTTGCCGGTGCGCCGATCGGGGACGAGCCAGCGCTCCATCACCGAGCGGACGTGCGGCCGAGGGTAGCGGTAGGCCGGGAGCGCCGTGCCGACCGCGTGCACGAGAGGTCGCATGGGGCACCATACGCGGCCGACCGGCGCGGCGAAGGTGGCCGCGCCCGCGGGACCGGGCCCGCGCCGACCGCTACGATGGCCGACCGTGAACCCCGACGACGCCCTCGCCCGCTCGGTCGCGACCGGTTTCGACCTCGACGTGCGCGACGTCCTCCGCCGCGCCCGGGCCGTGCTGCCGGGGAGCAAGCGCGCGGTGCTCGTGGGCGCGATCGCCTGGCTGGGCACCACCTGGCTCGTCGGCGCGCTCGTCTTCGCCCTGGGTCTGGGCGAACTGGTGGCCGCCTCGCTCGGCGTGCTGGCGACCACCCCGCTGACGCTGGGGCTGCTCATGGTGGGCCCTGGGGCCGGAGGTGTCGCTCCCGCTGGCGCTGACCTACGCGCTCTTCGCGGGCTTCGCGCCCTACCTGGTGGCCGACCGCGGCATGGACGCCTTCGCCGCCATCGCGACCAGCTTCCGGCTGGTGCGGCACCGTTGGGGGGCGCTGCTGGTGCTCCGGCTCCAGCTCGGTGCCCTGCTCGCGCTGGCGGCGCTGCCGCTCGGCCTCGGACTGATCTGGGCCGGTCCTTACGCGGTGGCGGCGCTCGGCGTCGCGTTCGACGCGGCGGTCCCGGCCACCTTGAGCACGGCGTCCAAGAAGACCTTGTCGGGCTGACCGCCCAGCACCCGCTCCTGACCGGTCGGGCCGTCGATGATCGTGTCGGGCACGCCCGAGATGCGGTACTGCTGCGCCAGCTGCGGGTACTCGCTCGCCTCGACGCCCTCGGCGACCACGTTCGGGTTGGCGAGCGCCAAGCGGTAGGCGGAGAGCACCGCGCGCGGGCAGTACGGGCAGGTGGGCGTGACGAAGGCCTGCAGGCGGATGGGCGTGGCGACCTCGCCGATGCGCTCGAGCGAGGCGGGACCGAGCCCGGACTCGCCGGTCCCGACCATGCGCAGCGCCTCGACCAGCGTCTGGAACTCGTAGCCGCTCGGCAGGCCGATGAAGCGGACGTTGTCGCGCTCGCTGCCCGCCTCGCGGAAGACGACGGTCGGGGTGCGGACGATGCCGCGGGCGCGGTCGTCGCCGCCGAGCGTCTTCTCGACCACGCGCAGCCGCTCGGAGGTCGCGGCGACCTCGCGCACGAGCTGGAGCGTCGCCGCCTCCTCGCCGGCCGGCTCCTGTCCGGGCAGCACGAGCTTGGAGGCGGTGTAGACGACCATCTCGACGTCGCGGTCGAGGGGGGCGAAGGCTTCGGCGAGTTGCGCGGTCAGTTCGGCGTCCAGGAAGGCTTCCATGACCGGGAGTATACCCCATGGGGGTACCCGTCGCGTCGTGGGGCCAACGTCCCGCCGCAGCGTCAGTACGTGCTGCCGACCACGCCGCCGTCCACGAGGAGCGTCTGGCCGGTCACGTAACCCGCCTGGACGGAGCACAGGTAGGCCACCGCCGAGGCGACCTCGGCCGGGTCCGCGAAGCGCTTCGCCGGGATCGTCGCGACGAGCCGCGCGCGGGCGTAATCGTCGGCGAACAGCTCGTCGAGGCGCTCGGTGGCGGTGTAGCCGGGCGCCACCGCGTTGACGGTGACGCCGTGCTCGGCGACCTCGCTCGCGAGGGTGCGCGAGAAGGCCGTCACCCCGGCACGGAAGGCGTTGGAGAGGGTCAGGTTCGCCACGGGCTCCTTGACCGACAGGCTGGTGACGAAGACGATGCGTCCCCAACCCGCGGCGCGCATCGCCGGCAGCACGCCGCGCGCGAGGCGGACGGCCGACATGAGCGTCAGGTCGTACCCCTTCGCCCACGCCGCGTCGTCGAGCAGCGCGGCCGCACCCGCGGGTGGCCCGCCGGCGTTCGACACGAGGATGTCGGGCGCCCCGGCGCGCTCCTTGGTGGCCGCGAGCAGCGCCTTGATCTGTCGGGCGTTCGAGACGTCGCCTGCGATCGCCACCACGTCGGCGCCGGTCGCGCGGAGCCGCTCCGCGGCCGCTTCGAGGCCCGCCGCGTCGCGCGCGTTCACGACCAAGCGCGCGCCCTCGGCCGCCAGCGCGGCCGCGGTCGCGAACCCGATCCCCTTCGATGCGCCCGTGACGAGCGCCGTCTTGCCTTCGACCTGGAGGTCCATGGGCGTCAGCCTACACGAGGGCGCAGCGCGGTCGTCGCCAGGGCCGACAGGTCGGCGGCGCCGACGAGGTGCATCACGAGCCGCAGCTCCTCGAGCACCGCGGCGAGCGCGTCCTCGACCGCGTCGGCCGAGTCGAGGGCCGGCGCCAGGAGCGGCCGCGCGATGGCCGCGACGCGCGCGCCGAGCGCGATCGCCTTGGCGACGTCGAGGCCGCTGCGCACCCCACCCGACGCGACGAGCGGCATCCCCGGCAGCGCCGCGCGCACCTCGACCAGCGCCTCGGCGGTCGGGATCCCCCACTCGACCAGGTCGAGGCGGCGGACCTCGCCGTAGCGCACCAGCTCCTCGACCCGCGCCCACGAGGTCCCCCCGGCGCCCGCGACGTCGACGGCGGCGAAGCCGACCGCCGCCACGCTGCGCGCGACCGCGCCCGACACCCCGTGCCCGACCTCCTTGAGCACCACCGGCACCCCCACCTCGGGCACCACGTCGGCCAGGCGCCCGCGCACGCCGCGCCAGGCGACGTCGCCGCCCGCCTGGAGCGCCTCCTGCAGGGGGTTGACGTGGAAGGCGAGGGCGTCGGCCCCCACCTCGGCCACGGCGCGGCGCGCCTCCTCCACCCCGTACCCGGCGACGAGCTGCGCGGCCCCCAGGTTGCCGATCAGCAGCACGTCCGGGGCGACGTCGCGCACCTCGAAGCTCGCGCGCGCCGCCGAGCGCTCGAGCATCACGCGCTGCGACCCGAGCATGAGGCCGAGCCCCAGCCGCTGCGCCGCGATCGCCAGGTGGCGGTTGATCGTCGCCGCCCGCTCGACGCCGCCGGTCATCGCGCCGATCAGGAGCGGCGCCGCGAGCGGCTTGCCCAGGAAGGTGGTCGCGGTCCGGACGGCGCCGAGGTCGGACTCGGGCAGCGCGGCGTACGGGAGGTCCAAGCACTCGAAGCCGGTGGTGCGGGTCGTGTAGGCCACCGGACCGTCGAGGCAGACGTCGAGGTGGCGCCCTTTGCGGGCCGGGAGCGGGTCGGAGGGCATGGGCGAGTCTACGCAGCACTGACCGCGCCGGTTCGGGCAGAGCGGCGCGTGGAGCGGCGCACGCGGCGGGCGGTGGGCGCCCCGTACGATGCGTCCATGCCCCGGACCCTCCCCGCCGTCCTCGCCATCGGCGCCGCCCTCCTGCTGGCCGGCTGCGACCTGCTGCTGCCGCCGCGCCTCGCGGTCACCCCGACGGCGCGCGTCGTCGACGTGGCGGTCGGCACCAGCACGACCTTCACCGTCACCAACGAGGGGGCGGCCGGGTCGGTGCTCCAGTGGAGCTTCGTCGCCGCGGACCTCGACGCGTGGCCCAGCTCGGGCGCGCTCACCGCCGGCGCCTCCGAACGCGTCTTGGTCACGGTCCCGTCCGGGGCGGAGGGCCTGCGGTTGACGGGCCGCTTCACCGGGCCCCGCCAGTCGGTCGAGGTGACCGTGGACGTGGTCCGGGGACCGGCGATCACCTGCGATCCGGAGTCGGCGTTCGCGACCGCCTCCGACACCGTGCGCGTGCTCGTCGGCTACCGCAGCCACGGGATCGCCACCGCGGCCGCCCGCACCGAGGTCGCGCGCCTCACGGAAGCGTTCGGCAGCGCGTACGGCGCGCGGGTCGAACGCCGCGGGGCGGGCACGGAGTACGACCTCCTGCGGGTGGCCCCGACTGGCGCGGACGCCCTGCTCGCCGCCCTCCGGGCCCGGAGCGACGTCGCCTTCGCCGTGCGCGACGTGCCGATCGCGCGGTCCGCGATCCCGGACGACAAGCTGTACGCCGCACAGTGGAACCTCGCGCTCTTCGGGGCCGAGCCGGCCTGGGACGTCGTCGATGCCCTCCCGCCCGACCTCGATCCGGTCGTGATCGCCGTCGTCGACGACGGCGTCGCGGTGGACCACGTCGACCTCGCCGCACGGATGCTCCCGGGCTGGGACGCGCACGGCAACGACGGCGACGTCCGCAACTGCACCGACCACGGCACGCACGTCGCCGGCATCGCCGCCGCCGATCGGAACGACGGCACGGGGGTCGCCGGCGTCGGCTCGGTTTCGTGGGTGCGGCTCCTGCCGGTCAAGGCCTGGCCCGACACCACCGACCCGCGTCAGACCACCGGTACCGCCGAGATCGTCGACGCCATGCGCTGGGCGGGTGGGCTCACCGTGACGGGCTTCCCGCCGAACGCGTTCCCGGCGGACGTCGTCAACCTCAGCCTCGGCGCGGCCAACGCCACCCTCGATGCGGTCTTCCGGCCCGTGATCGTGGAGCTCGAAGCGCGGGGCGTCGTCGTCGTCGCGGCCTCCGGCAACGGCAACACGGGCGACGAGCCCCCCGTCGCCGACGGCATCCAGTACCCGGCCGCCGCGGGCGCGGTCGCGATCGGGTCGGCCGACCACACCTTCGAGCGGTCCTGGTTCAGCTCGTTCGGGCCGGGTCTCGACCTCCTCGCGCCGGGCGGGTTCGCCCCGTCCGGCAGCGCGGGGTGCACCACCGTCACCAGCACGGGCGTGACGTACGCGAACGGTGTCGCGAGCGAGACCTGGACGTGCAAGGGGGGCACGTCGATGGCGACGCCGTACGTGTCGGGCGCGGCGGCCCTCCTGCTCGGGGTCGACCCGGCGCTGCGGTCCTCGCCCGATCGCGCCGCGGCGGTGGCCGACCGCCTCCGCGCCGCGGCCGCGCTGGCGCCCGGCCCGAACCCGGACGAGTACGGCGCCGGCGTCCTCTGCCTCGACGCCCTGCTCACCAGCACCAGCGTCTGCGGGGTGCCGGTCGGGCCCTGACCGCAGCGGTCAGCGCCTCAGAGCAGCTGCGCCACCAAGCGACCGACCTCGACCAGCGCCCACGCGACCGCGGCCAGCGCCAGACCGCCGGCGAGACGGTCGACGCGCCGGTCCGCCGGGAGCCCCAGGCGCGCGAAGCCCCAGAGCAGCCCGCCCACCACGCCGCCGACGTGGCCCCAGAGCGACACGTTGGGGATGACGACCGACAGCAGCGCGATCATCGCCATCCACTGCAGCAGGCTGCGGAGCAGCGCCCGGTCGCCGGTGCTGCGGCGGCGCGCGACGTCCGCGACGAGAGCCCCCGCC
>JARGGE010000188.1 GCA_029210865.1 Trueperaceae bacterium | reverse complement strand
GTCGTCGACGAGGGGCGTTCGTCGGGGTTGCCGTTCTCGCGCGGCGTCCTGGCGCAGTCGCTGCTCGCCGTCGGCCTCGACCCCGAGCTGTCGCACCGCCTCGCGCGCCGGACCGAGGACCAGCTGTGGCGGCTGGGTCTGGCCGAGGTGCGGCCGCAGCGCTTGCGTTCGTTGGTGCGGCGCCTGGTCCAGGAGGAGGCGGGCGAGGAGTTCGCAAGGCGCTACGACCTGCTGCGCGCGCTGCGCCGCTCCGACCGGCCCGTGGTGGTGCTCGTGGCGGGCGCCGCCGGCGTGGGCAAGTCGGTCCTCGCGGCCGAGCTCGGCTACCGCCTGGGGATCCCGCGGGTCGTCTCGAGCGACAGCGTCCGGCAGGCGCTGCGCTCCCTGATCAGCCCCGAGCTCAGCCCCGTGCTGCACGCGTCGAGCTACGCAGCCTGGCGCGCGGAGCTGCTCCCCGAGGAGCTCGCGACCGCCAAGCCGAAGCGCAAGCGGGTGGTGCGCGGTTTCCAGACGCAGGTGCAGCAGATGCGCACCGCGATCGACGCGATCGTCGAGCGCCACCTCACCGAGGCGACCTCGCTCGTCCTGGAGGGGACGCACCTGGTGCCCGGGCTCTCGCCCAGCGAGGGGTTCGAGCGCGCGATCGTCGCCGAGATGGTCCTGGCGGTCGCCGACGAGGACGACCACCGCGAGAACTTCGCGCGCCGCGAGGGGCGGGCGGCGGGGCGGCCGAGCGACGAGTACCTCGAGCACTTCACCGAGATCCGCATGATCCAGGACTTCGTGCTGCGCCAGGCGGACCGTGAAGGGGTCACCGTGGTGGACACGAGCGACCTCGATCGGGCGGTGGAGCGGGCGGTGGACGTGGTGCTCGAGGCCTTGGCCGCGGACGGCCACGCCGGGCCCGACGCGGACGTCGACGAGCGCGCCCGGGGGGCGTGAACGATGCCATCCCGCCCTCATCGCGCGGGCGTGTACGCTCGGCGCTGAGGCCCCCATGGAGAACCCCAGCGCCGCGACGCGCCCCCCCGCGATCGAGACGGTTCGGCTGACGAAGCGCTACGGCAAGCGGCCGATCATCCGCGACCTGACCTTCCAGGTGCGCGCGGGCGAGGTGTACGCGCTGGTGGGCCCGAACGGGGCGGGCAAGACGACGGTGATCCGGCTGGTCTCGGGGCTCGCCTTCCCGACCTCCGGCACGGTGCGCATGCTGGGCGAGGACCCGCACGAACGGCCGAGCGTGCGCCGTCGCCTCGGCGCGGTCGTCGAGGCGCCCGCCGCCTTCTACCCGTACCTGACCGGCCGCCGCAACCTCAGGCTGCACGGTCGCCTCGCCGGCGGCGTCGCCGAGTCCCGCATCGGCGAGGTGCTCGAGCGCATGGAGCTGACCCCTGCGGCCGACCGACCCGTCGGCGTCTACTCGCTGGGGATGCGCCAGCGCCTGGGGGTCGCCGCCGCCCTGCTGACCAAGCCCGACGTGCTGGTGCTCGACGAGCCGGCGTCCGGGATGGACCCGCTCTCGCTCCACCTGGTCCACCGGGTGCTGCGCGAGGCGGCCGCCGAGGGGACCGCGGTGCTGCTCTCGACGCACCACCTCGACGAGGTGGTCGCCTACTGCCACCACGTCGGCCTGATGGAGGAGGGCGCGCTCATCGACCAGGTCGACCTGAGCGAACGCCGCGCCCGCCACCGGGCGCACGTCTCGGACGCCCCCTCGGCGGTGGCGTTGCTGCGTGGCCAGCTGTGGGTGCGCGAGGCGCACGCGCGCGGCGCCGAGGTGGTGGTGGCGCTGCGCCACGACGACGACATCGTCGCGCTCGCGCCCGCGCTCGTGCGCGGTGGGATCGACGTGTACGGCCTCGGCCGCGACGTCTTCGACCTGCGCGCGCACTACCGCGAGCGCGTCGAGGCGGAGCGCGTCCGGCGCACGCTCGCCGACGTCCCGGGGCCGACGTACGGCCGCGGAGGACGCGCATGACCGCGCTGCTGGCGATGGAGTTCGGCAAGCTCGGGCGGCTGGTGAGCGTCCGCTTCGCGCTCGTGGTGCTCGCGCTCTTCCCGATCCTGTGGGCGTACGCACCTGGCGTCTTCGACGTCTACGGGTTCTTCATCGTCTCGGGCTTCCAGGTGCCCGCGCTGTCGCTGCTCTCGAGCATGGCGTTCCTGCTGCCGTTGTTGGTCGCGATCACCGCGGCCGAGCTGCTCGGCCTCGAGATCCAGCACGGCACGCTCCCCACCGTCCTGCTGCGACCGGTCACCCGCTCCCAGTGGCTGCTGGCGAAGGTGCTCGTCGCCGCTACCGTGCCGTTCCTCGCGCTCGCCTGGTTCCTGATCACCTCGCTCGCGGCGGGGGCGTTCTTCGGGTTCGGCGAGTTCGTGGGCGGCACCGGCCTCGGACGTGACGGCCTGATCGGCGTCGGTGTCATGACCCCCGGCGCCGCGCTCGGCGAGGTGCTGCGCGCCTACGCGACCGCCGCGTACGCCCTCGTGCCGGTGGCGCTGCTGGCGGTGCTGTTCGCGGTGCTGTTCATGAACGCCGCGGCCGGGGCGCTCGCGACCCTCGCGAGCCTCATCGTCATGGAGCTGCTCGTGGTGGTGCCGGCCCTGACGCCCTACCTGCTCACCACCCAGCTCTCGGCGTACGTCACGCCGACGGCCGGGCTCGGGTGGGTGGTCGCCCTGATCGCGTTCTACTGCGCAGGGTTCGCGGCCGCGGCCGTGATCGTCTTCGAGCGCAAGGACTTCTGAGCGGGGTGGGGCTGGTGCGCGTCTGCTTCGCCGGCCTCGTCTGGCTGTCGCTGCTCGCCGCGCCGGTGGCCCTCGCGCAGGGCATCGCCTTCACCGTGCAGGCCATCGCCGTCTCCGACCAGCAGGCCGCGCTCGACCTGTCGCGCGAGCTGGTGCGGCAGGGGTTCCCCGCGTACGTCGTGCGCTCGACCGGTGGGCAGGGCGACGTCTACCGCGTGCGGGTCGGCGCGTTCGCCAACCGGGCGGCGGCCGTGCGCTACGCCGCCTCGATGCCCGACGTCGGCGGGGCTCGCCCGGTCCCGGCGCTGGCCGAGGCGATCCCCGACGCGATCATGCCGTGGGCGCCACGGGTGCTCTGGCAGGGACCGGTCGCCGGGCTCGACGTGCGCGTCGCCGCCTGGCCCGGCGAGGGCGTCGCCCTGCGCCTGCAGGTGCTCGAGCCCCTGACGCAAGCGACCTACCACCTGGCGCAGGCGGGGGAGGTGCGCAGCGTCGACGCCTGGCGCGTCGTTCCGCTCGCGGCTCGGCCGGAGCCGCGGACGGCGGCGGCCCTCGACGTCCCCTTCGTCGACCTGACGGCGCCGGCCGCCGAGGACGGGGCCGGCGGCGCGACGCCCGCCCCGGCCGCCCCGCCCGCCCCGGCCGCCGCGGATTCGGACGCCGGCGGCGAGGACGCGGCCGGCGACGAAGCGGTCGGCGCCGCGGACGAAGCGCCGCCGATCGCGCCCGTCGCGCCCGTGGTCGCCCTCGTGGCGGGCCCGGCCGAGGTCGGTCTGTGGCTGCTCCGGGACCGGTCGCTGTGGCCGACCACGTGGGCCGACGACGGCGACGAGGTGCGGGCCGCGTTCGCGGCCTCGACCGTGCAGCTCGCGGCCGCCGGTTCGGGGATGCCCGTCGAGTCGATCGCCGGGGCGAGCTACCTGCCCGCCGGCACCCCGCCGCCGGCGTTGGTCGTCGTCGAGGTGACCGATCGCACCGGCCGCGACGCCGGCGACGTGCGCGCCATCGGCGACGCGGCCGCGGGCCTGGACCCGAGCGGTCCGCCGCCGTTGGTCGGCACCGACGCCGCGTGGTGGCCGCCGGCCGCCTTCGGCGAACGCGTGGCCTTCGACGGACCGGCCGCGGGTCCGTTCGCGTGGGCGATGGGCGAGCTGGCGGCGGACGACGCCTTCGTGCTGCTGCGCGGCGAGGCGGGCTCGTCGCGCCGGGTGGTCGCCGGGACGCCGCTGTGGGGCGACGGTCGCTACCTGCTCCTGCGCGACGGCGAGGACCTCGTGTTGGTCGACTTCGTCGCCCGCTGAACGACGAGCGCGCCGCCCGGGGTCACCCCCGAGCGGCGCGCTCGTCATGGGGCCGCGTGCCGGGTGCTCAGGCCGGGACGGCGGCGGGCAGGGCGCGTTCGGCGAGCCAGCGCTCGGCCGCCATGGCGGCGCGCGTGCCGGCGCCGACGCTCGTCGAGAGCTGCCGGTAGACCTCGTCGGCGACGTCGCCGGCCGCGAACACCCCGTCGACGTCCGTGTAGATCTCGTCGCGCACGGCGACGTACCCGTGCGTGTTGAGCGCCACCGAGCCGCGCAGGTAGTTTGTGTTCGGCACGTGGCCGATGTAGATGAACACGCCGTCGGTGTCGAGCGTGGCCGTCTCGCCGCTCACGACGTCGCGGGTGCGGACGCCGACGACCTGGCCGTCGGCGCCGAGGACCTCCTCGACGACCGTGTCCCAGACGAAGTGCATCTTCGGGTTCGCGAAGGCGCGTTCCTGGGCGACCTTGTTGGCGCGCAGCTCGTCGCGCCGGTGCACGACCGTGACGGAATCGGCGAACTTGGTCAGGAACAGGCCCTCTTCGACCGCCGCGTCGCCCCCGCCCACGACGACGACGCGCTTGCCGCGGTAGAAGAAGCCGTCGCACGTGGCGCAGGTCGACACGCCGCGCCCGTAGAACTCGTCCTCGCCGGGGACCCCCAAGCGCCGCGGGTTGGCGCCGGTCGCGACGATCACGGCCTTCGCCGCGTAGTCGCGCTCGTACCCGCGGACGAGGAAGCCCTCGCCCTCCCGCGTGAGGCCCTCGATCTCGTCCATGACGATCTTGGCGCCGAAGCGCTCCGCTTGCGCCACCATGCGCTGGGCGAGCTCGGAGCCCGGGACGGGCTCCGGGAAGCCGGGGTAGTTCTCCACCTCTTCGGTCTGGGCGATCTGGCCGCCGGGCAGGCCGCGCTCGACGATGACGACGTCGAGCTGGCCGCGGCCGGCGTAGATCCCGGCGGTGAGGCCCGCGGGGCCACCGCCGATGACGAGCACGTCGCAGGATGTTGGGGTTCGGGTCACAGCTCCTCCTCGTTCGGTCGGAGCGTAGCACCGTTCGCGCGCGTGCCGCCGTCGCCGGTTATACCGGGATGGGGTATAGGACGGAGGTCGCGGGCCCGGGTGCAGCCGCCGGCCTGCGCGCTGGTGACGGGCATCTTTCACGCGCCTCCCCGGGTTCGGGTGATACCTTCGTGGCTGGAAGAGCGTGGGATGAGCATCCTGCGCCCGTCGGGTTGGGAGGCCCGACGGGCATACGGGCAGGGGGCTCGGAACGTCCGCCGACCGTGCGCTTCGAGGCGCGCGGCGCGGGGCGGTCGCCGCGCACGACCGCCCCGCTCATGGCCGACCCTCGCCCCCACCCCCCCACCGAGCACCAGCTCGACCCCACCCGCCTCGCGCAGGTCCGGGAGCGGGTGCTGTCGGGCTTCCCGGACGAGAGCGATGTCGTCGACGTCGTCGGACCGATCGCCGAGATGCTCGCGGGCGAGACCTTCGTGGTCACCGACCTTCGCCGCGTCGGACAACCGCTGGTGCACGTCGCGCCCGGCTTCGCCGACCTCACCGGGTACGCGATCGAGGAGGCCGCCGGGCGCGACCTGGGCTTCCTGCTGCGGAACGACACCGATCAGGACGGGGTCGGCCTCATGCGCGAGGCGATCCGCGATGGCCGCGCCATCACCGTCACGCTGCGCAACTACCGGGCCGACGGCAGCCTGTTCTGGTGCGAGCAGCGCCACCACCCGCTCCGCGACGTCCGCGGCCGCATCGGCCACGTCGTCACCGTGCTGCGCGACGTCACCGATCAGGTGAACGCGCGCAGCGCCGAGGCGGCGGCGAAGGAGCTCGCCTCGACGCTGTCGGGCGAGGGCCCCTGGTTCGCGTACGGCGCGCTCGTCGACGCGGCGGGTCGGGTGCGGGTGACGTGGGCGGGCGACGCGTGCCGCTTCGTCCTGGGCCTGGAGCCGTTGGCGCTGCTGGG
>JARGGE010000187.1 GCA_029210865.1 Trueperaceae bacterium | reverse complement strand
CCTCCTCTCCCCCCCTCCTCGCGATCACCCCCTGCACCGCCCCGTCCCGTGCGAGGATTTTCGTCGCTTCGCACCGCAGCCGGATCTCGCCGCCGTTGGCCAGGATGACCCGTGTCAGCGCCTGGACGAGCGGGGCGATCGCCACCATCGCCATCCAACCCATGCCCAGGTACAGCGCGGTGGACAGCCACCGGGGGGCGTCGAGCCAGACCAGCTTGAACAGCACCCCCAGCCCGGCGAAACCCCAGGCGACGCCGAAGATCGACCACCCCCAGGCGGGGCTGACGCTCGCGAGCATCACGAGCGCGATGGGGGTGTACGTCCCCGCGATGAGGACGTAGATGGCGGCATGATCGAAGATGCGCAACCGCCGCAGCACCTCAGGGCGGGCACGGACCGCATGCAACAAGGTGCTCGCGAGGTACAGGGCGATCAGCGACGCCGTGTAGATGGCGAAGGCGACCAAGCGGCGCGGGTCGCCGGCCGAGGCGACGAGGAGCACGGCCCCGCCGACGAGCGCGAGGAGCACCCCGAAACCGTGCGTCAGCGCGTTCCAGGGTTCGCGCAAAGCGCGGCCCAAGGCGCCGAGCGGCGGGCGGCGGCTCTCGGGTACGGTCATGTGCTCACTCTACGCGGCCCCGCGGTGAGAAGCGGTCGCGCCGCGGCGGTCACGGCTCGGCGCCCAGCGCCACCGGCGCGTCCGGGTAGCTCACCCAGTCCGACCACGAACCGGCGTAGAGCTTCGCCTCGGGCAGGCCGATCGCGGCGAGCGCCATCAACCCGTGCGCGGCCGAGACCCCCGAGCCGCAGTAGGCGATCACCTCGCGCGCCCCGACCGCGGCCGCGTAGCGCTCCCGTAGGGCCGCCGGATCGCGGAAGCGACCGTCCTCGAGGTTGCCGGCGTACGGCACGTTGACCGCGCCGGGCACGTGGCCAGCGACCGGGTCGAGCGGCTCGACCTCGCCGCGGTAGCGCTCGGCGGCGCGCACGTCGATGACCAGCACGTCCGGATCGCCCGCGGCGGCCCGGACCTGGTCGCGATCGACGACGAGCTCGGGCCGCGGACGCGGCACGAAGCGGGCCGGCACCGGCGTGGGCACCGCGTCGGTGGTCGCGCCGCCGGCCACCGTCCAGGCCGCGATCCCGCCGTCCAAGACCTGCACCGCGTCGTGGCCGAGCCAGCGCAGCAACCACCACACGCGACCGGCCACCATCGCGTCGCCCACGTCGTAGGCGACGACGTGGCTCGCGCCGTCGATGCCCGCCCGACCCAAGGTCCGGGCGAGCGCGTCGGCGTCCGGCAGCGGGTGGCGCCCGCCGTGCGGCCCGATCGGACCGGACAGGTCCTCCTCGAGGTCGAGGAAGACGGCGCCGGGCAGGTGGCCGGCCGCGTACGCCACCCGGCCGGCCTCGGGCTGGCCGAGGATCGAGCGCACGTCGACGAGGCGGAGGTCGGGGCCGTCCAGACGGGCTTGCAGGTCGGCGACGGAGATCCACGGAAGCATGCGCGAGTCTACCGAGCGGCGGTAGCATGCCGTGCCGTGCCACCCGACGCCGTCCCCATCGAGAGCCCGACCAACCCGCGCGTCAAGCGCCTCGTGCGCCTGCGCGAACGCCGCGCGCGCGACGCCGAGGGCGTGGCGCTCGTCGAGGGCGCCCGCGAGGTGGCGCGCGCTCTCGACGGCGGCTGGCCCGTCGCGGTGGTCGCGACGTGCGCGGCGTTGGCTTCGCCCGAGGCGCGCGCGCTCGCGCCCCGCCTCGCCGAGCTGGGGGCCGAGCGCTGGACGCTCTCGGAGGCCGCCTTCCGCAAGGCGAGCGTGCGCCAGCATCCCGATGGGGTCCTCGCGCTCGTGGTGCCGCCTCGGCGCACGCTCGACGACCTGCCGGTACGGCCCGACGCGCTCTACCTGGTGTCCGACGGGCTCGAGAAGCCGGGCAACCTGGGCGCGCTGCTGCGCACGGCGGACGCCGCGGACGTCGACGCCGTCCTGGTCACCGGCGCGGGTACCGACCTGCTGAACCCGAACGTCGTGCGCGCCAGCATGGGGAGCCTGTTCGCGCGGCCCGTGCTGGCGGTGGCGCCGGCGGCCGCCCGCGTGGCGCTGCGCGCCCGTGGCGTGCAGGTGGTGGCGACGACGCCGGCGGCGACGCTCGACCTGTGGGACGCCGACCTGCGCGGGCCGGTGGCGATCGTCGTCGGGACCGAGCACGCCGGTCTCGACCCCGACTGGCTCGAGGCCGCCGACGTGCGCGTGCGCGTGCCGATGTCGGGGCTCGCGGACTCGCTCAACGTGGCGACGACCGGCGCGCTCCTGCTGTTCGAGGCGCGGCGCCAGCGCCGCGCGCGTTCTCAGAAGGGCTGACGCTCGCCGGCCAGCACCTTCGCGACGATGTCGCGGAAGTCCTTGCCCGCAAGCGGCTTGGGGACGAGCGCGTCGGCCTTGATCAGGCGCGCGCCCTCGAGCGTGGCGGGGTCGCGCAAGGCGGTCAGCACGATGATCTTGGCCTCGCGCAGGCGCGCGAGCGCACGCATCCGACGCGCGACCTCGAGGCCGTCGAGGAAGGGCATGTCGACGTCGAGGATCGCCAGGTCGGGGGTGTGGTCGTGCAGCCATTCGAGCGCCTCGCGGCCGTCCGCGACCATCGCCAGCTCGTACCCCTGGGGCGAGAGCAGGAGGTCGATGAGGGTGCGGTGGCCTTCGGTGTCTTCGGCAACGAGCACGATGGGGGTCGGCATGCTGGCTCGATCGTACGCCGGAGCCGACCGGCGCGCGCGGGCTATCATGCCCGGGCAGACGCCGCGCATACGCCGCCGCGACGGCCACGCAGATCCCGGCACTCAGCGAGGAGTGCGACATGCTCAAGGAGTTCCAGGCCTTCATCCAGCGCGGCAACGTGCTCGACCTGGCGGTCGCCGTGGTCATCGGCGCGGCCTTCGGCCAGATCACCGCGTCGCTCGTCAACCAGGTGATCATGCCGCCGCTCGGCCTGCTCATCGGCGGCGTCGACTTTTCGAACCTGGGCTTCATCCTCAAAGACGCCGACCAGTACGCGTCGCTCGCCGAGGCGGTCGAGGCCGGCGCGCCCGTCATGCAGATCGGCGCCTTCCTGAACACGGTCATCAACTTCCTCGTGGTCGCCTTCGTCATCTTCCTCGTCGTGCGCAGCTACAACCAGATGCGCGAACGCTCCGAGAAGAAGGCCGAGGCCGCCCCCGAAGCGCCCGCCGCCCCGCCGGCCGACGTGCAGCTCCTCACCGAGATCCGCGACCTGCTGCGCCAACGCAGCGCCTGACAACCCGCCGGGCGACGGCCCGACGCGCCACCCTGCCGATCCGCCTGCCTGCCGGACGCGCGGTACGATGGCGCGCCGTGCCGACCGATCCCCTGAACGACGCGCCCGACCCTGCGCCCGCCCCTCCGCCGCGATCGACGCCGGCGCTCGACGATCGGCGGGCGCACGTCGTGCGCCGTGGCGAGCGCGCGTGGATCGATTACTCGCACGAGCTGCGCATCCAACGCAACCCTGTCCTGCGCTCCACCTACCTCGTGCTCGGGGTCGTGTGCGTCGCCTTCGGCGCCATCGGTGTGGTCGTGCCCGGGTGGCCGACGACCGTGTGGATTCTGGTGGCCACGTACTTCTTCGCGCGCTCGAGCCCGCGATTCTACAACTGGCTGATGAACCATCGGGTCTTCGGCCCGCTCATCCGCGATTGGCGCGACGGCAAGGGGCTCTCGGCCCGAGCCAAGGGACTCGCCGTCACGACGATCGTGCTGAGCATCGGGACCAGCATCGTGCTGATCCCACCGGTCTGGGCGAAGCCGCTGTTGGTGGTCGTCGCCGTGACCTTGTGCACCTACCTGCTGACGCTCCCCACCAAGCCACGCACCGCCTGAGCGGGGACCCAGGCCCGCCACGGTTCGTCGCGCCCGACGCGAGCGAGCGCCGAGCCGCGCGGCTAGTAGAGGATGATCAGCTCGACCGAGGCGGGCCCCGCGCGATCGATGGCGCCGCGCGCCACCACCCCGACGACGACGTTGCCCGTCAAACGAAGCAGTTGGTTCGCGAAGCCCTCGTCGGACAGACCGACGAACGACGGCGCCTGCAGCTCGTCGAGGCCCGCGCGCCGCAGCGTGCGGATGACGTCGGCCTTGAGCTGAGCGATCACCGCGCGCACCTCGTCCTGGCTCGCGGGCAGCTCGGGGCTGCCGACGTGCACCGGGCGCGACAAGAGCAGCTGGCCGGACTCGAACAGGCGCGAGTTCTCGAGCGCCTCGACGATGACCTCGGTGCGGGCGGGGTTGAACTGGTTGCGGGGCGAGATGAGCCGCACCAGGTCCGACCCGCGCGTCTCGGCGATCACCTCGACGAGACCCGCGAACTGCTCGGCGCTCAGCACCACCTCGCCAGCCCCCAAGGCCGCCGTCTGAGCGCTCGCGGCACGGACGAACGCGGCGAGCTCCTCACGGGCGCCGGCGACGTCGTCGGCGTAGAGCGCGCCCGAGAACACGACCTGGTCGCGCTCGAAGGTGATCTCGCCCGACGAGACCCGCGCGAACTCCTCCTGCACCGCCCGGAGGCGCCCCGCCTGTTCCTCCAGGCGCGCGTTGAGCACGCCCACCTGCTCCTGCAGCGTCCGCACCTGCTCGTTGCCGGCCACGATCTGCTGCTGAAGCGCCGCGTTGAGGTCCTGGAGCGCCGCGTTGCGGTTCAGGAGATCGGCGTTACCCTCGACCAGCTGGTCGTTCCGCGCCTGCAGGCCGGCGTTCTCCTGCTGCAGGGTGGTGGCGCGGGCCTGGAGGCGGGTGGACTCGCCCTCGAGGATGGCGACCTCGTCGCCGAGGGCGGCCAGCTCCGCAGCCAGCTCGTCGGTGCGCTCGGCCAGGGCGGCGACCTGCTCCTGGGCGAGCTCGCGCTCCGCCACGGCGGCGTCGCGGTCGGCGAAGGCCACCTCGCGGTCGGCGAGGGCCGCCTCGCGCGCCGCGACCGCCGCGTCGCGGTCCTCCAGGGCCGCGTCGCGCTCCGCGAAGGCCGCGTCCCGCGCCGCCTCGGCGTCCGCCGCCGCGACCACCGACGCCTGGCGCTGCGCGCCCGCCGCCGCGAGGGCGGCGTCGGCTTCGGCCAACTGGACGTCGCGCTCGAGCAGGCGCACCCCGGCGGCCGCGAGGTCGGCCTCGACGTCGGCGACCTCGCGCTCAAGCTCGGTGATCTCGTTGCGGGCTGCGGCGACGTCGGCGCGCGCCGCCTCGGCCTCGGCCTCGGCCGCCCGCAGCTCGTCCTGCGCCGCCAGCAGTTCGGTCTCGACCCCGCTGAGGTCGGTGCGCGCGGCCTCGAGCGTGGCCGCGAGCGCGTCGAGCTGCGCTTGCGTGGCCGCGGCCTCCTCGACGAGCTCGTCGCGCTCCGCCAACGCGGCATCGCGCGCCGCCTCGGCCTCGCCGATGACGGTGCGGGCCTGAGCCAGGTCGGCCTCGAGCGCCGCGAGCTGCTCGTCGAGGCCCTCGATCTGCGCTTGCAGGAAGCGCTCCTGCCCGCGCAGGCGACCGAGCTCGTCGGCCGTGCGCTGGGCGTTCACCAACGTCTGGGTGGCGTTGCGGAAGGCGACGGCGAGCACACCGATCGTGGTCAGCATGATGACGATCCCGGCGACGACGCCCACGATCTGCCCGGTGACCTTGGGCCGCGCCCCGAAGAGCGTCAGCCGCCGGCGACCGACCCACGTCCCGAGGCGATCGCCGGCGTACGCGATGACGCCCGCCAGCACCACGAGAAGGCCGACGAGCCCGAGGACGTAGGTCATCGCCCGCGCCCCGCCACCGTCATAGCTGGAAGTCGTGCCCCAGGTACGAGCTGCGGACCGCCTCGTCGGCGGCGAAGTCCTCGGGCGAGCCGTCGAAGCGCACGCGCCCGTCGAACATGAGCACCACGCGGTCGGCGATGGCGAGCGTCTCGCGCACGCTGTGGTCGGTGAGCAGCACCCCGAGGCCGCGGCGCTCGCGGAGGTCGGCGACGAGCCGCTGGATCTCGCGGATCGACTTCGGGTCGACC
>JARGGE010000186.1 GCA_029210865.1 Trueperaceae bacterium | reverse complement strand
ACCTGCTCGGCCCACCCCGCGGCCACGACCCGGCCGACGAGCCCGCCCGTCGGCGGCTCCTCCGCCGTCATCGCGAAGCACAGGTGATCGCGCCACTCGCCGTCGACGTCGAGGCGGTCGCGCGAGGTCGCCAGCACCTGCAGATGGGGGCACGACGCGAGCAGCTCCGCCACGACGGGGGCCGCGCCCGGTAGGTGCTCGAGGTTGTCGAGCACCACGAGCGCGCGCCGGGCCCGGAGCGCCGTCGTCAGCGCCTGCAGCGCGTCGCCGTCGCCCGCGACGGCGACGCCGAGGTCCGCCGCGATGTGTTCGGGCACGTCGGTGACCGAGGTCGCCGCTTCGAGGCGCACGAAGAAGATGCCGTCGCGGAAGCGGCCGCCGTCGAGCTCGTCGGTGGCGACCTGGAGCGCCAGGCGCGACTTGCCCATGCCGCCCGGCCCGACGAGCGTCACCAAGCGGTGATCGGGGCGCGCGAGCATCCGCGTCAGCTCGATCCGCTCGCGCTCGCGCCCCACGATGGGGGTCGCCGCTGGTTGCAGGTTGGTGGCGACGCGCGGGCGGCCGGCGACGCCGGCGAAGCGCTCGCGCGCTTCGTCCGCCGAGGTGGTCGCCGTGAGCCCCAGCGCGGCCAGGTCGTTCGCCACCGCCTCGGCCCGCGCGCTCGCTCCCGCGAGCAAGACCAGGTGCAGCTCCTCCAGCTCGGCCGGTTCGAGGAGCGCGGTCCCCGCGACGTCCAGCACGCGTTCGGCTGCGGCGGCGGCGCGCTCGAGGGTGCCTGCCTCGGTCGCCGCCCGGACGTCGCGCCACAAGGACCGCTGCAACCGCACCGCGACGCGGTCCCGGGTCGTGGCGATCCACTCCTCGAGCTCCTCGCCGATGCCGCGGACGACCACGCCGTCGAGGAAGGGCCCCCGGTACCGCGCGAGGGCCTCGTCGGTGCGGCCCTGGTCCAGCGCACGCGCGAGCGCGGCGAAGTCGGTGTCCAGGTGCGACGCGACCCGATGCCGATCGGCGGTCACGCTGCCCGGGGCGAGGACGCGGAGTCGCGAGAGCGTGACCGAGAGCCGGTTGAGCCCGTCGGTGGCGCGCGGCCAGAACAGCCGCGCCAAGCGGCGGCGCGGCTGGGGCCCCTCCAGCGCCAGGAAGGCGAGCAGCAGCAACCCCTTCACCTGGGCGCGACCTGCTTCGCCCAACGCGAGCCCACCGAGCGTGCGCAGGGGCGCGGGCGGGTCGGCAGGGTCTGGTCGGTGCGGGGGATCCAGGGCGCGACGCACGTCCTTCATGCTGCGCGGTCCATTGTCACACGGACATGACGCGGTCGCGACAGGGCGAGGACAGGGTTCGCCGGGCATGCTCGGCGAAGCCCTGCTCGCCGGGGGCGCCAAGCGTGCGTCGCTCGAGGCCACGATGGCCCGACGATGCCGAACCGATGGAGGTCGATGCATGCAAGCGCAGAAACGATGGAACGCCGGGATCGCCCGGGGGCTGACGCTCCTGCTGGCCGCCGTGGTGTTGGCCGGCTGCGGAGGGCTCGCCCCCCAGGGTCCGGTCCTCGAGATCGTCGGCGTGGAGGCGACCAGCCAGACGTCGATCGTCGTGACGTTCAGCCGCGCGGTCGCGGCGGGTGCGACCGAACCCGCCAATTACCGCGTCGCCGGCCCGTCGGGCACGCGCCTCGAGGTCCTCGCCGCCTACCTGGGCGCCGGGGGCACCAGCGTCACGCTCGCCACGGCGCCCCAAGAGCCGGTGACGTACGCCTTGACGGTGCGCAACATCGGCCTCGCCGACGGTGGCGCGATCGCGGGCGAGATCAGCCCCGCGGGCGGTTTCGGTGGCTCCGGCGAGGTGGCGCCGATCGTGGCCTCGGCGATCGCCTTGACGAACACGACGGTCATGGTCACCTTCGCGGACCCGGCGAACGCGCGCCTGTCGGACATGGGGCCCGGTGCGCTGGTCGCCGATCACTACCGCATGACGCCGGCCGATCTCGAAGTGCTCTCGGTCGCCTACGCGGATGCCGGGCGCGACCGCGGGCGCGTGATCCTCACGACCAGCTCCATGGGCGGTCGACCGTACGAGGTGCAGGTCACGAACGTCCTGTCGAACACCGGCGCCAAGCTCGTCGATCCCTTCCTCAACACGGCGACGTTCCAGGGCATGACGCGCGACGACACCACCGCGCCCACGGTTCAGGACGTCTTCTCGACGTCGGCCACGACGATCGTGGTCCGCTTCAGCGAGCCGGTCAGCGACGACGCCGCGAGCCCCACCCGCTACGTGATCACCGACCCCGGCGGCGCGGTCCTGCCGGTCGTCGCGGTCGCGCTCAACGACGTCAAGACCGAGGCGACGCTCACGACGTGGCCGATGACGGCGGGCGTGATGTACCGCCTCGAGGTGGTCGGCATCACCGACCGGAACGGCAACCCGATCGTCGGCAACACGACGGAGTTCGAGGGCACGCCGGTCGATTTCGCCTTCGACACCCAGGGGCCGCGCGTCCTGAGCGCGAACTCGACGTCCAACACGACCGTCGTCGTCACCTTCGACGAGCCGGTGATGGGGGGCGTCGGCGGTGCCGACGATCCCGCGAACTACAGCATCGTCGACGCGGCCACGCTCGGCGGATCGGTCGCGCCCCAGGCCGTGGTCCTCGTCGAGGGCGCCGTCCTGAGCGCCAACCGCCGCTCCGTGACGCTCACGACCCTCGCCCAGAGCGAGGCGGTCTACACCCTGCGCGTCACCGACGTCACCGACCTCTATGGCAACCAGGTGGTGCCACCCGATCGCGACTACCCCTACCAGGTCACGTTCTTCGGGACCGGCCCGTCCGGGACGCAGGAGGACCGGGACGGCGATGGGTTGAGCGACGCCGCGGAGCAGTACGGCTGGACGGTCGTGATCGTCGACGCCGACGGCACGCGTCGCGAGGTGAAGGTCACCAGCGATCCGAACGTCGCCGACACCGATGGCGACGGCATCTCGGACCTCGACGAGCGCACCTACCGCACCCACCCGCGCTCGAGCGACACCGATGGCGACGGTCTCTCGGACTTCCGCGAGCTCAACTTCACGTACAGCGACCCGACGCGCGCCGATACCGATGGCGACGGCTACGTCGACGGGCTCGAGTTCGACTTCTTCGGCACCTCGCCCATCCGCGCGGACACCGACGGCGACGGCCTCGCCGATGGCTACGAGATCGAGAGCGACGAGCGCGACCCGCTCGTGGCGGACCTGCCGCGCTTGGCGATCACGGTCGGCGACGTGCAGCTGACGCTCGACGAGCGCTACGTCTTCACCGACAACGAGGGCACCTCGCAGTCGGTGGAGAGCTCGACGAGCACGACCTTGGAACAAGGCAGCGAGCGCACCTACGCGACGAGCGACACGAGCACCTTCAACAGCTCGCTCAACTTCAGCCAGGAGGTCACGGTCGGCGGGGAGTGGGAGTTCCCGGGCTTCTCGATGTCGGGCGAGGTCAAGGCCGGCTTCGGCCAGTCGACCTCCGAGGAGTACACGTCCAACGTCTCCGAGCAGTCGGCGACCCGCTCGAACCGTGCGTACAACGAGTCCGTCGCGCGCTCGCAAGGGTTCCAGGCCTCGAGCGAGGTCGTCCGGACCGTCGAGGGTGCGGCCGTGCAGGTGGCGGTCGATCTCGGTTCGATCAGCGACGTCGCCTTCTCGGCCACCAACCTCGAGATCACCGCGCTGTGGCAGGACCCGAACGACCCCACCCGGCTCGTCCCGATCGCCACGCTGGTGCCTTCGAGCCAGCTCGCCGGCGACGTGCCGACCTACAACCTCGGGCCGTTCGTCCCCGGCATCGGGCCGATCCTGTTCGAGAACCGCGAGATCTTCCCGCAGACGGTCGAGCAGCTGCTGCGCTCCCCGCGCGGCCTCGTCTTCAAGGTCGCGAACTACGACGTCCTCGACGAGGAGGGGCGGAACTTCGCCTTCTCGTCCCAAGAGACCTTCGACGCCACCGTCGGCATCGTGATCGACGACGCGAGCGGTAGCGTCGTCCGCGAGCGCGTCTCCACCATGGGTGGGCGGATCGCGCCGTTCGCCGACACGAACGAGGACGGACGCATCGACCCGCGCTGCAACCCCGCCGAGGACGCGAGCTACGACCCCGCCACGGCGACCTACGACTCGTGCGACAACGACGGCGACGGCGTCGTCGACGAGGGCGACCGCATCCTCTTCGACGCCGACGGGCGCACCGTGGGCATCCTGATGTCGGACGTGATGGCGCGCCTGGACGTCGATTACGAGACGCAGGACGTCGCCTACGACGACGCTACCGGCAACGCCGGCGTCGAGGTGCTCTACCGGGTCGGGAGCGTCGCGACCGACGCGGCCGCGCACAAGGCGTGGATCCTGTACTACGCGCGCTCCGCGGAGGGCGGGTTGGACGGCGACGACGTGATCGGCACGAACTTCGACGACCTCGTGCTGCGCGCGGGCGACTCGTTCACCCTGGCCTACCTGCAGGACGCGGACAACGATCAGTTGAGCGACCGTGAGGAGTACACCCACGGCAGCAGCGACGCCTTCACCAACAGCGACGACGGGGGCGGCAGCAACGGCCTGACGTGTCCATCAGAGGGGTACGCTTTCGACCACTTCGCGACCAACCCTACGGCGACGCTGCCGCTGCCGCTGCCGAGCTTCACCTGCGACACGATCAGCGACTTCGACGAGGTCAAGACCGGGTGGTTGGTGCGCGTCCGGGGCGAGACCGAGTACCGGTCGTATTCCTCGCCGCGCCTCCCCGACTCCGACGGCGACGGCCTCGCCGACCACATGGAAGAGCTCCTCGGCACCGACGCCTACAAGCGCGACACGGACGAGGATGGCCTCAGCGACTTCGACGAGGTCTACGGCTTCCGCATCCGCTTCCGGGGCGACCTCGGCTTCTCCGACGTCACGGCGAAGTTCTGCCCGGCCCTCCGCACCGGCGGTAGCTGCAGCGCGGGCACGACCGAGGTCTGGGTCACCGACCCGCTCGATCCCGATACCGACGGCGACGGCATCGCGGACGGCTTCGAGCTGCGCCAGGGCTCGAACCCGCAACTCGCGGACGCCGCGTCCTTCCTCGACACCGACCGCGACGGCCTGTCCGACGAGCAGGAGAACGCGTTCGGCTCGTCCATCTACGAGGCCGATATTGACGGCGACGGCCTGCCCGACCTGCTCGAGTGGATGATCGACAGCGACCCGCAGCGGGCCGACAGCGACGGCGACGGCATCCGCGACTATGAGGAGCTCGACATCTACACCTTCGACGCCCTCCCCGGGACGCCCGACTTCGACGTCTACCGCTTCCTCAGGATCTGCGGCAGCCTCGAGTTCAACGCAACCCAGTGCGCTTACACCGCTCCGTCCGGCGCCGACCTCCCGTACGGGACGAACCCGTCCGAGGCCGACACCGACGGCGACGGCGTCGACGATCGGACCGAGCTGTTCGAGCCGTACACGGTGGCCGTGGATGGCGAGGCCTCCTACGAGGTGTTCAGCGACCCGAGGCGCGCCAACGCCGACGGCGACGGCTGGAACGACGGCGTCGAGCGCAGCCGCGGCACCGACCCCACGCTCGCCGACACCGACGGCGACGGCGTCGCCGACGCCGTCGAGGAGGACATCTGCGCCGAAGGGCGCTGCATGAACGCCCTCGTGCCCGATCAGCACGTGACCGTCCGGGTGATCCTCAACATCGAGCTCGACGGCGACGTCGGCTCGGCCGGCGGGACGGGCGACTGGTTCTACTCCTTCACGGTCTCCCGCGCCCCCGACGCCGCGATCACCGCGACGCAGCCGGGCAACTACGTCGGCATCGGCAACAACACCCAGTACGGCGCGCTCGAGGCGAGCTTCATCCGCCGCCTCGACCAGCCGATCCGCGTGTCGGGCAACGCCGGTGAGCGCGACGGCAACCTCAACGACTCGAACACCTGGATCACCACCTGCACCGGCTCGATCGACCGCACCGTCACTGGCGCGATCGCCACGACCGACTCCTTCAGCTCCCAGACGTACGAGGAGTACGCGGGTCTT
>JARGGE010000185.1 GCA_029210865.1 Trueperaceae bacterium | reverse complement strand
TAGCACAGTCAAGCAGCTCGTCGTTATCACTGTCAATCTCCTCCAGCATCTCCGCAAGTTCGGCTTCGAGGAGGGCGAACCCATTGATGGCGGCCTCGGCCTCGTCCACCGAGGCCGCGGCCGCCTCGAGCGCCGCCTCGGCCTCGGTGCGCTCCGCGGCGAGCTCGGCGGCACGCGCGCCGTGCGCGGTCAGCCGCCGCTCCGACTCGGCCGCCTCCTGCGCCCGGCGCTCGAGCAGGGCCTGCGCCTGCCGCTCGGCGTCCACGAGCCGCGCGACCAGCCCTTCCGGCGCCTCGAGCTGCGCGACGCGCCAGCGCGCCAGCCCCTGCAGCTCCTGCGCTCGGGCCGCGTCGAGGCGCACCAGTCGCTCCTGCGCCTCCGCCAGCCGGGCGTCGAGGTCCGCCGTCCGCGCCTGCGCCTCGCCCAGGGCGCGCTGGACCAGCCTGAGGACGTCGCGTCCGCTGCCGCTCATCGCCTCCCCCTCACCACGACGTGATCGCCCCACCGGTGGTCGGGAAGCGGTAGGCGACGTCGAGCTCGCCCGCGACCTTCTCGCCGAACACGCGGTCCTGGAGGATGCCGTCGTCGAGCTTGTCGGCGGCGACGCGTTCGAAGGTCGCCTCGTCGACGCGCAGCCCCCAGCGACGCACCAGGCTCGTGGCCCCGGTCTCCTCGCTGCGGACCTCGCGCTGCAGGACGCGACCGTCGGGGTCGATCGCCTCGACGATCAGGTAGTAGTTGCGCGCGGCCTCGTTCACGTCGGGGATGCGCCACACCCCCGTCGTCTCGTTCGGGCGCGCGACGATCTCGAGGGTGAAGGCCTCCTGGAGCTGGGTCGCGAGCGCCTCGAGGTCGTCGAAGGCCGCCCGCGCTTCGGCGAGGTCGCCGTCGGCGAGCGCAGCACGCGCGGCGGCTGCGGCCGCCTCGGCACGGGTGACCGCTTCGGGCACGCGCGCGAGCGCGACCACCTGAGCCTGGAGGCGGTCGACGTCGGCGGCGAGCGTCTCGCGTGGGACGACGACGGTCGCCCGGTACGCGACCACCGCGATCGCGACCACGGCCAGGACGACCAGGAGCGCACGTCCGTAGCGGCCCCGCTGGACGTACGCGCGCGCGAGCCGCACCTGCCAGGAGTCCGCCGGCGGCGCGTAGGTGAAGCGCCCTTCGCGGAGCGCCGCGACGCCGTCGGCGAGGATCCGGTCGGGCACGTCGATGCCCTGCGCGGCGTACACGCGGCGCAGCCGCTCGAGCAGCGCCGTGTCGGTCTCGCCGGTCGCCAGCTCGCGCTCGACGAGGACCTCTTGGTGCCGCAGGGTGTCGACGACGTCCATCGCCAGCATGACGTCGTCGAGCGGCGGTGCGCCCGCCGGCGCGGCGGGCGCGGACGCCGACGGCGCGGGGGTGGTCAAGGAGCCCTCACCTCTCGGCGCGCTGGGCGAGCCGCGCCAGGCGCTGCTTGCCGTCCTCGACCGCAACGCGGATCTCTTCGGCGTTCGTCGTGCTGAGCGTGCGCATCTCCGCGACGATCTCACGCGACCGCGCCTGGAAGTCGACCACCGAGTCGACGAGCTTCTTGACGGCGTCGGCGCGCACGGTCGGGCCGTAGCCGGCGCGCAGCGCCTCCTCCTGGACCTTGCCGCCCATGTCGGCGAGCGTCTCGAGCGAACGGCTCACGCCCTCCTTCATCGCCTCGAGCGTCCGGGTGCTCTCGTGCAGGCCCGAGAGCCCCGTGAAGGAGGCCGTGAGGGCCGTGAGCACCGTCTCGTTGGTGCCGAAGAACGAGACCGCCTGCGAGCGCACGCGCTCCTTGGCGGTGTGCGTCTGCAGGAGGCGCGCCATGACCACCTCGGAGGTGTTGTAGGCGATGGTGAGGTTGTCGGAGAGGTCCTTCGCCACCTGGTAGCGGCGGTCGGTGTCCTGCAGCGCCCGCACCCGCTCGTCGCGGGCGAGCTCGCGGCGCGCGCGCTCGGCCGGGTCGTCGGCGGGCGCCGCCTCGACCTCGGCCATGGCGGCGTCGACCGTTGCGGTGGCCTCGTCGAGCGCCTTCTGCGCGACCTTCAGGACCTCGAAGGCCATGACCTCGCCCTCTTTGAGGGCCCCGCGGAAGTCCTGGTAGGCCTCGAGGATCAGGTTCTCGCGCTGAATCTGGTCCTGAGCCGACGCGGTCACCTCGAGGTACGTCGACTTGATCTTGTCGAAGCGATCGGCGATGTCGCCGCGCGTGACCTTCATCCAGGCGTTCGCCAGCCGCTCGAAGGTCGAGACCTTGCCGTCCTCGACCTGGTCGACCATCGCCTTGGCGTCGTCGCGGATGCTGTCGAAGGCGTCGGCGATCTTCTCGTACCGGGTGCCGATCTCCATCGCCTGCACCTGCTCGCGGACGACGTCGTTGAACAGCGACGCCTGGGCGAGGGTGCGGGTGATGGCGACGACGCGGTCGGGGTCGAGGTCCTGGATCTGCTGCAGGAGCCCCACGATCGGCGCCTCGTGGGTCGCCGGCGCCGCCGGGATCAGGTTCAGGTCGCGCAGGCGCCCCATGGCGCGGTCGAGGTACACGAGCGGTCCGGTGCTGGTGGTGGTCATGGTGGCACCCTCTCCGGACGCCCCGACGAACCCGGGCGTCCCCGAGCGCGGCGGTAGCGACCGCGCGTCCAAGGCACATCATCCGACTATGCCTCGAGGGATGCAAGGACCCATGCGGAGGTCGCGTCCCTGGGCGTCGTCCCGATGCGCGTCCTATGTTTTGGATATGTCCACGACGATGCGCTCCACGACGATGCGCCCCATCCTCGACGTCGCCACCGAGCTCGGGCTCGACCTCGAGCACCTGACCACCCTCGGCCCGCACAAGGCGAAGCTCGACCCGCCCGGGTCCCCGGAGGCGCGCGGTCGCCTGGTCCTGGTCAGCGCGCTCACGCCCACCAAGTCGGGTGAGGGCAAGACGACCGTCAGCGTCGGCCTCGCCATGGGGCTCCGGCGCGTCGGCGCCCGGACGGCGCTCGCGCTGCGCGAGCCGTCGCTGGGGCCGGTCTTCGGCGTCAAGGGGGGCGGGACGGGCGGCGACCGCGCCCAGGTCGTCCCTGCGGACGACGTGAACCTCCACTTCACCGGCGACCTGCACGCGGTCGGCGCCGCCCACAACCTGCTCGCCGCGATGGTCGACACCGACCTCTACTTCAAGGCACCGAGCGGCCTCGCGCGCGACCGGGTGACCTGGCCGCGCGTCGTCGACATGAACGACCGCGCGCTGCGGCGCGTGATCGTCGACGCCGGCGGTCGCGCCGAGCGCGCCGCGCGCTTCGACATCACCGCCGCCAGCGAGGTCATGGCGATGCTGGCGCTCGCGGGCTCGCTCGACGACCTACGCACCCGGCTGGCGCGCACGGTGGTGGGCTGGAGCGACGACGGGACCGCGATCACCGCCGACGACCTCGGCGCCACCGAGGCGATGCTCGTCCTCCTGCGCGAGGCGCTGCGGCCGAACCTGGTGCAGACCACCGAAGGGGGGCCGGCGCTCGTCCACGCCGGTCCGTTCGCCAACATCGCCCACGGCTGCTCGAGCGTCCTGGCGACACGCACCGGCCTCCACCACGCCGACGTCGTCGTCACCGAGGCTGGCTTCGGCTTCGACCTGGGCGGCGAGAAGTTCCTCCACCTCAAGGCGCCGCAGGCCGACGTCTGGCCCGACGCCGTCGTGCTGGTGGCGACCGTGAAGGCGCTCCGCGCCCACGGCGGCGGCGACCTGGCCGCAGGCCTCCCCCACCTCGAGCGGCAGCTCGCCAACGTGCGCGCCTTCGGCTTGGCGCCGGTCGTGGCGATCAACGTCTTCGCCGACGACGACCCGGCCGACGTGGCCCGCATCCGGGCGGCGGCGGACGCGGCCGGGGTGTCGGCCGCGGCGGTCACCGCCTTCGTCGACGGCGGCGCCGGCGGCGAGGACCTGGCGCGCGCGGTGCTCGAGACCCTCGAGGCCGCCCCGACGACGCACGTCCCACATGCCCTGTACCCGAGCGACGCCCCCTTCACCGGCAAGCTCGAGGCGATCGCCGACACGCTCTACGGCGCCGGTGGCGTCGTCTTCACCGAGTCCGCCCAGCGCGACCTGGACGCGCTCGTGGCCGCGGGCTACGGCCACCTGCCCCCGTGCGTCGCCAAGACACCGCTGTCGCTGACCGACGACCCGAAGGGGGGCGTCTTCGCCGAGGGGCACACGCTCACGATCAGCGAGGTGCGGCTGGCGGCGGGCGCCGGGTTCCTGGTCGCGCTCGCGGGCAACGTCTTCACCATGCCGGGCCTGCCGCGCGACCCCGCGGCGCGGCACGTCCGCCTCGAGCCGGACGGGCGCGTGCTGGGGCTCATGCAGGGCGATTGACGGCCCGCGCCGTCCGGGGCACGCCCGCGCGGCGGCGCGGGGCGTAGCCTGCGCGCATGACGATCGCCCCCGAAGAGCTCTACGCGACCGGGGCCGGCGCGGCGGCGCGCCGGCTCATCGACGTTCGCTCCCCGGTGGAGGTGGCGCGCGGCGCCCTGCCCGGGGCGCTCGCGCTGCCCCTGATGAGCGACGACGAGCGCCACGCGGTGGGCGCGCGCTACGCCGAGGCGGGGCAGGACGCGGCGCTCGCGCTCGGCTGGGCGCTCGCGGGCCCGCACCTCCCGGCGCGGACCGAGGCCTGGCGCCGCGCGCTCGTCGACGGCCCGACCGCGGTGACCTGCTGGCGCGGGGGCCTGCGCAGCGCGCTGGCGGTCGAGCTGATCGACCGGCCCGACGTCCCGCGCGTCGCCGGCGGCTACAAGGCGCTGCGCACGCTGCTGACGCGGGGGCTCGCGGACCAGCTCGAACGCCACGCGCTCGTCGTGGTCACCGGGCTGACGGGCGCCGGCAAGACCGACGTCCTGCCCACCCTCGACGGGCTCGCGGGGGTGCACCCCGTCGACCTCGAGGGGCTCGCGCGCCACCGCGGCAGCGCCTTCGGGGCCGAGGACGCCCCGCAGCCGCCGCAGGCGACCTTCGAGAACGCCGTCGGTGCGGCGCTGCGGCTCGCCCCCACCGGCCTGCTCGTCGTGGAGGACGAATCGCGCTGGATCGGACGCCGCACCCTGCCGCCGGCGCTGCACGAAGCCATGCTGCGGGCGCCGCGGGTGGTGCTCGAGGCGAGCGACGCCGAGCGCGTGGCGCGCCTGTACCGCGCCTACGTGGCCGAACCGACGGCGCGCCACGGCGCCGACGCGGTGCGCGAGCGCCTGCTCGCCGACCTGGGACGCGTGCGCAAGCGCCTGGGCGGCGCGCGGCACGAGGCGATCCGTGCCTCGCTGCTCGCCGCCACGACCGCCTGGTCCGACCCCGAGGCCCACGCCCCGTGGATCGCGGGGCTCCTGACCGAGTACTACGACCCGCTCTACCGCAAAGCCCTCGCGCGGGTGCCGCGCACCGTCTGGGCGCGCGGCGAGGCCGACTCGCTGCGGGCCTTCCTGGCCGGACGCGCGGCCGACGGGCCAGCAGCCGCGACCCGCACGGTAGGCTGACCGGCATGCCCGATGCCCCCCCGCTACGCCTCACCCGCACCGTCGCCAAGGGCGGCTGCGCCGCCAAGATCGCCGCCGGCACCCTCACCGACCTCCTCCGCACCCTGCCCGTCTCGACCCACCCCGACCTGCTCGTCGGCCGCGACCTGTTCGACGATGCCGCCGTGTGGCGCGTCACGGGCGACGTCGCGATGATCCACACGCTCGACTTCTTCACCCCCGTCGTCGACGACCCGCGCGACTTCGGCGCGATCGCCGCCGCCAACGCGCTCTCCGACGTCTACGCCATGGGCGGCACGCCGGTCACGGCGCTCACGATCCTCGCCTTCCCGCTCGGCACCCTGCCGGACGCGGTCCTGGGCGAGCTGATGGCCGGGGCGCTCGAGACGATCGACGCCGCCGGCGCCCACCTGGTGGGCGGGCACTCGATCGAGGACGACACCCTGAAGCTCGGCTTCTCGGTCACCGGCCTCGCGCGCCCCGAGCGCCTATGGCGCAACGCGGGCGCCCGGCCCGGCGACGTCCTGGTGCTGACCAAGGCCATCGG
>JARGGE010000184.1 GCA_029210865.1 Trueperaceae bacterium | reverse complement strand
GTGGGCGGCGAGCTGGTCAGCCTCTCTCCGCCGCCGCTGCAGCCGACGATGCCCACTCCCAGGGGGCCGCGGATCCTCGTCGCTCCACAGCTCGACGAGGCCGATCTCCCGGCCCGATCGCAGGGGCGCGCGCCGCGCCGCACGGCGTAGAGGTTGCCGACGGCGTCGACCGTGACCTCATCGGCGACCCCGGCCAGGGCCTCCTGCAGGTAGGCGACGACCGGTTGCTCCTGACCCGAGACGGCGTCGAGGGCGGCGAGGGCGGACAGGCGCTCGAAGATCGTGGGCATGCGCGATCATCCCACGGCCGTTCGTCGCCGGTCGCGTCCGCCTACGATGGCGGCATGGGTGGACCGCGACGCCGCACGCGCGGGTTCCGGTGGACGCCGGACGACGCCCCGGCCGCCGCGGCCGTCGAGACCGGCGTGCACGAGGCCCGCAAGTTGCTCAAGCGAGTGCGCGCGCTGCTGGCGTTCGTGCGGCCCGTCGTGGGCGCCGAGGCGACCGACGCGTTCGACGCCCGCGCCCGCGACGTCGGCCGACGCCTCTCCGGCACCCGCGACGGGGCCGCCCGGGTCGCCGCGCTCGACCGGGCCTGCGGCGGCCATGACGGCGTCCCGGCGCGCTTCGAGGGGCTGCGGGCCGCGCTCCTGGCCGCGCGCGACGCGCGCACCGAGGCCTTCCTGAGGAGCGACGACGTGGCGCTGGCTGTCGACGCCCTGCAGGCCCTCGCCGACGACCTGAGGGCCCTCGCGCTGCCGGCCGATGGTCTCAAGCGCTGGGACCGCGGTCTAAGGCGGCTGATCCGGCGCGGACGCGCCAGCCTCGACGCGGCCGCCGCGAGCCCCGACGACGCGCACGCGCACGCCGTCCGCCGCCGCTGGAAGCAGCTCGGGTACGTGCTGCGCTGGCTCGCGCCCGCGTGCCCCGATCTGATGGGCCCCTACGCGCGCGCCTTGGAGACCGCGCTGACCGCGCTCGGCGACGATCACGACCAGGTGGTGCTGCGCGCCCGCCTCGAGCGGGGCGTGGACGGCGCGGCGCCCGAGGTGCTGGCCGAGGCGCTCGAAGGCTCGATCGCGTACGGCGAGCGGCGGCGAGCGGGTGCGCTGGAGGCGCTGGCGCGGCTGGCGGCGGAGCCGGCCAAGGCCTTCGTCGCCCGCCAACGCGCCTACGTCGCGCACGGCCGCGGCGCGGGGCGCGACGGGTGCTGACGCGCGGCCGCCGCGTCGCTCCTCCCGCCGCGCGGCCGCCGCGCACTCCCGCGGCGTCAGACGACGAGCATGACCACCGACAGCGCGAAGATGACCCACAGCGTCGGCGTGATCTTGCCGACCTTGCCGGCCAGCACCTGCAGCACCACGTGCGTCAGGAAGCCGAAGACGATGCCCTCGGTGATGCTGTACGTGAAGGGGATCGCGACCATCGCCACGAAGGCGGGCACCACCAGCTCGTAGTCGCTCCAGTCGACGCCCTTGAGGGTGCTCATCATGAAGAGCCCCACCAGCACCAGGATGGGCGCGGTCGCGACGCTCGGGATCAGCCCCAGCAAGGGCGAGACGAACATGAAGGGGAGGAAGAGCAGGCCGGCCACCACCGCGGTGAGGCCCGAGCGCCCGCCTGCCTCGACGCCCGCGGCGGACTCGATGTAGGCGGTGCCGGGCGAGGAGCCGAGCAGGCCGGAGATCGTCGTCGACACGCCGTCGACGAGGAGCGCCCTGCCGGCGTTCTTCGGGTGCCCCTCGGCGTCGGTGAGGCCGGCGACCTTGGTCACGCCCACGAAGGTCGAGATCGAGTCGAACAGGTCGGTGAACAGCAGCGCGAACACCGGCGCGATCAGGCTGGCCGAGGCGAGGCCGCCGAGGTCGAGGGCGAAGACCGTACTGAGCGACGGCATCGCCAGGATGGCGTCGGGCACGAAGACCGCGTTCTCCACCCAGCCGATCGACTGGAAGACGAGCGTCAGCACCGACGTGGCGAGGATCGAGACGATGAGGGCGCCGGGCACCTTGCGGATCATCAGGAAGGCGGCGATGACGAGGCCCACGAAGAAGAGCACGAAGTTCGCCGAGAAGCCGCCGAAGGCGACGGTGGTGGCGGGCGAGGCCACGATGACGCCGGCGTTGATCATGCCGATCAGCGCCAGGAAGAGGCCGATGCCGGCCGCGACCCCGATGCGCACGCCGGCGGGCACCGCCCGGACGATCGCCTCGCGGACGTTGAGCCCCGGCAGCGACAGCACCACGAACACCACGCCCGACACGAACACCGCCGCGAGCGCCGTCTGCCACGAGAGCCCCATGCCCAGCACGAGCGTGTAGGCGAAGAAGGCGTTGAGCCCCATGCCCGGGGCGAGCGCGACCGGGAGGTTCGCGTACAACCCCATGAAGATGCTCGACAGCCCCGCCACCAGCACGGTCGCGAACAGCGCGCCGTCGAGCGGCACGCCCGCGTCGCCCAAGATCAGCGGGTTGACGATGATGATGTAGGCCATCGTCAGGAAGGTGGTGGTCCCGGCGATGGCCTCGATGCGCACGCTGCTGCCCAGCGCGCGCAACCCGAAGAAGCGCTCGATGCGTTCGTTCACGTGGTGCCCCTCTCCAGCGTCGGCGGGCCCTGCGGTGGCCCGTCCGCGCGTCCCCGTTCGCGCAGATGATAAACGCATGAGGAAGCCCGGTGGTCCCGGCGAAGGGCGCTCGTGGGCACGCGCCCGCCGCCGGCGTAGCATCGCAGGCGTGGCCGCGCCCGCCCCCCCGCCCCCCGAGGACGCGCCGCGCGCGACGGTGGCCGCCTCGCCGGGCTGGCCGCGGCTCCTCGGCATCGCCAGCGGTTCGCTCGCGCTGGCCGCGATCTGGGCCCTCTACAACGTCTTCATGCCGCTCCTGCTCGCCGGCTTCCTCGAGAGCCGCGCGGCGCGTGGCGCGGTCATGGGGCTCGACAACGTGGTCGCGGTGCTGCTCATCCCGGTGGTGGGGGCGTGGTCGGATCGCGTGCGCGGGCGCTGGGGGCGGCGGCTGCCGTTCCTGCTCGTCGGGGTGCCGCTCGCGGCGCTCACCTTCGCCGGGCTGCCGTGGGCGGCGACCGCGCTGTGGTCGCTGATCGCGCTCGACGTCGTGTTCCTGCTGGCCATCACCCTCTACCGCGCGCCGCTCGTCGCCCTGATGCCCGACCACGTGCCGCCGGACGCCCGCTCCGTCGCCAACGGCGCGATCACCCTCATGGGCGCGGTCGGCGGCGTGCTGGCGCTGGTGGCGCTCGCCCCGCTGGCCGAGGCGGCGCTCGGGCTCCCGTTCGCCGCGGTGCCCTTCGCCGTGGGCGCCGGCCTCGCGCTGGTGGCGCTCGCGGTCGTGGTCGCCAGCAGCCACCGGCACCCGCCCTTCGTCGCCGACGGCAGCGTGGCCGAGGACGCGCCGTCCCCGCGTGCCGTCTGGCGCGCGCTGCGGGCCCAGGGTGCGGGTGCGGGCTCCGCGGCCGGCGCGGATGCCGGCGCGTGGCGCGGCGCGCTGCCGCTGCTGGGCGGCCTGTTCGCCGCGTTCTTCGGCTTCGCGGCCGTCGAGGCGCAGTTCAGCGCCTTCGCCACCGAGGCGCTCGCCGTGGGGGCTGGGCGGGCCGGGACGCTGCTCGGGACCGCGAGCGCGGCCTTCGTGCTCGTGGCGTTCCCGGCCGGCGCCTGGGCGCGCCGCGTCGGCGAGCGGGCGGCGATGCGCCTGGGCGCGGCGGTCCTGGTCGCGGCGCTGCCGGTGGCGGGGCTGCTCCCCGACGGCCTTGCACTCAGCGCCGCCCTGGTCGTCTTCGGCGCCGGCTGGGCGCTCGTCGTCGTGCCCGCCTACCCGCTGGTCGCCGACCTGGGTGGGTGCGACCGGGTGGGGCTCCTCACCGGCCTCTACTACCTGGTGGGCTCGAGCGCCGCCATCGTGGCGCCCGGCGTGGCCGGGCTGGCGATGGACGCCTTCGGCGACCGCGCGCTGTTCGCGGTGGCCGCCCTCGCCTTCGCGGCCGCGGCTGTGGCCTGGGGCCGCGTGCCGCCGCGGCGGACGGTCGGGGGCGCGGGCGACGAGGGCGGACCCGTCCGGCGCGCCGCGCAACGGTGACCGCGCGCGAAGGGAGGAAGGCCACGTCGCGGCGACGATCGGGTACGTACCGTCGGGTCGTGCGCCCCCGTCCGTCGTTCCTCCACCGGCTCTGGACCGTGGCCGTGCTCGCGCTCGCGCTGACCGCCTGCGGTGGCGTGGGCACGGGTTCGCCCGGCGTCGACACGCGCGTGGCCTCCGAGCTCCTGGCGCTCGTCAACATCGCGCGCGCCGAGGGCCGCACCTGCGGCGCGCGCGGGACGTTCGCGCCGACGCACCCGCTCGCGCTCGACGCGAGGCTCGTCGCGGCCGTGGACGCCCACGCCCGCGACCTCGCCGAACGGGGCGTGCTGAGCCACACCGGGGGCGACGGCAGCGACCCGGGCGAACGGATCGCGCGCACGGGCTACGTCCCAGCGACCTGGGGCGAGAACGCCGCCGCCGGCTACCCCGACGTCGAGTCGGTCATGGCGGGCTGGCTCGGAAGCGACGGGCACTGCGCCAACCTGATGAACCCGGCCTTCGAGGACTTCGGCGGGGCGGCGGCCGAGCGCATGTGGGTGCAGGTGTTCGCGCGACCGCGCTGAGCGCGGGGCCGGGGGTGGCGTCGGGCGCGGTCGCCGGCTCGACGTCGGTTCGGTAGGCTGTCGACCGTGATCAGCGCCCTGTACGTCGTGTTCGCGGTCGCGCACGCGGCGATCTGGCTCTGGGGCGTCCGCGCCGCGCGCCGCGTGGCTTGGCCGTGGCCGTTGACGCTGGTGTTGGTGGCGGCGGCGCCCCTCTGGTACGAGAACCTGCGCGTCGGCCTCGGCCGCGCCATGGGCGAGGGACCGCTGCTCTACGCGCTGAGCGTCCCGGCGCTCGCTTGGCACTGGACGGCGCTGCCGCTGTTCGTGGTGGCGGCGTACGGGATCGTGCGCGGCGCCGGCCTGCCTTGGGCGCGTACGCCCGTCGCGGTGGGGGCGACGGTCGTCGTCGGCGGCGCGCTGGTGGCCATCGACTTGCCCTACGCGCTCGGGGTGCTGTTCGGTCCGCTGGGCCCGATCCCGGAGGTCGAGCTGCGTCTCGGCTGCATCGGCGACGCCATCCGCTACACCGCCAGCCTCTCGCCCGCCTACTTCTGCGGCCCCGAGGCCGAGGTGCACCGCGTGGGTCCGGGGCCGCTGGTCGCGATCGTCATGAACGTGGCGGTGCTCGGCGTCGGGGTCGCGCTGTGGGCGCAGCGCGGCTGGCGTTGGCTGGCGCTCGCGGCCGGCGCGATGTTCGTCGCGGCGGCCGGCGGGCCCGCGTGGGGCACCTACGCGCCGCCGGTCGCGAACGTCGGCGAGATCGGGCTGGTGGCCGCCTTGATCGCGACGGCGGCGCGCTTCCCGACCGCAGCCCGGTCTGCGACCGCGGCGCGCGCCGCCTGACGGCTGCCGGCGGGCCGGCGCTCAGCCCCGCAGGAACCCCACCGCCGTCCGCGCGATCGCGCCCAGGTCGAAGCTGAACAGGTGCCGCTGCCAGAAGAGCTCCTGTTTGTCGCTCACGGTCGACTCGCTGAAGCGCGCGATCTCGCCGCGCAGCTCGGGGTCGGCGGAGAGGTCGGCGCCGTCGGCCATCGCGGCGTTCAGCCGGACGCGCAAGGCGCGCGCGCCGGCGATGCCGGCCGCGACCGCGTCGGCGCGCTTCGCGGAGATGTAGCCGTAGCGGCGCTTGAGCTCGTTGAGGTGCTCGGCCGCGTCGTAGGTGGCGTCGACCAGCTGCGACCGCGTCATCCAATGCGTCTCGTAGTTCAGGATGTGCTCCCAGCTCGGCTGCACCAGCAGCTGACGGTGCTCCTCGACGGTGTGCGCGAGCTTGGTGTACCCGAAGCGCTCGGGGTGCTCGAAGATCTGGCTGCCGGGGTCGAGGAACGGCCCCATGGGCGAGATGAAGGCCTGTAGGCGCTTGTCGCCGAACGAGAACAGGTGCTCGCAGTAGTCGATCGTCGCTATGACCGACTCGTAGGTCTGGTGCTGCAGCCCGATCATGTAG
>JARGGE010000183.1 GCA_029210865.1 Trueperaceae bacterium | reverse complement strand
CGCTCCACGTTCGTGGAGCGCGAAGTAGACGTCCTGCAGCGATGGTCGGTCGCGCTCCACGCCATGCACCCGGGCCCCCGCCGCCACGAGCGCGGCGACGCCGTCCGCGACCGCCTCGGCGTCCTGGACGACCGCCGCCACCTGGGCGCCGCCCGACGTGGGCGGCGCACCTTCGACCGGCGCGACGTCGCGCCAGCCAGCGACGGCGGCGAGCGCGGCGACGAGCGCATCGACCCCGCCAGCGAGCGTGGCGTCGACGCCCACGCGCGTGCCCGCGCCCAGGTCGGCAGCGAGGTCGGACGGTGCCCCCTCGGCGACCACCTTGCCGTGCTCGAGCACCACCACGCGGTCGCACAGCGCCTGCGCCTGGACCAGGTCGTGGGTGCACAGCACCACCCCGCGCCCCTCGGCGCGCATCCGCCGGACCCGCTCGGCGACCCCGTGGGCGGCCACCGGGTCGAGCCCGGCCGTCGGCTCGTCGAGGAAGAGAAGCGTCGGCTCGTGCAGGAGCGCCCGCGCGAGCGCGAGCCGCTGGCGCATCCCCTTGCTGTACGTGCCCACCCGCCGGTCGGCCGCCTCGGCGAGGTCGAAGTCCTCGAGCAGCTCGGCCACGCGCGCCACCACCCGCTCGCGCGGCACCCCGTGCAGGTCGGCGAAGGCGCGCAGCCCCTGGCGGCCGGTGAGGCGGTCGTCGACGGCCGGGGTCTCGGTGCTCACGCCGATGCGTCGGCGCACGGCCACCCCGTCGGTCGCGGGGTCGAGGCCGAAGACGCGGGCCCGGCCCGCGGTGGGCGTGAGCACCCCGGCGAGCAAGCGCACGGTCGTCGTCTTGCCCGCGCCGTTGTGGCCCAAGAGCCCCACCACCTCGCCGCGGGCGACCGTCAGGTCGAGCGCGTCCACGGCGCGGTTGGGTCCGAAGTCGCGGCGCAGCGCGTGGGTCTCGACGAGGGGTTCGTCCATGGCGCCATGCTAGCGCCGCCGTCCGGAGCGAAGAAGCCCATCTCGCATCGGCGTGAAGGGACCGGTCCTATCCTGGACGGACGTGAAGCCGCCGCCCCGCGAACCGCCCGCCCTCCGGGACCTCGCCCGGCCCCGCGACACGGCCGCCTGGCTGGTCGTCGCGCCGCCGGGCACCGACCTGGGCGCGGCGCTCAACGACGGCTCGGGCCCGCCGCCGATCGTGCGCGCGTACGGCCCCGGCGCGGTCCTCGACGGCCTCTTGCGCAGCCGCGACTGGTCGGCGCTGGTGGTCGCCGGCGGCGAGGCGCCCGCGGTCTTGGCGCAGGTGCGGCGCGAGGCGCCCGGGCTGCCGACGGTGGTCGTGAGCGAGCGCATCGACGTGCCGACGGTGGCGAGCTGGCGCGAGCGCGGGGCGGTCGAGGTCGTCGACGGCCGCGAGCCCGGCGGGTTGCGCGACCGCGTCGCCGAGGCGCTCGAGCGCCCGCCGGTCGCTCCGTTCGTGCCGCCGGACCCGGTGGACACGCACGATGGCGGCCGCTTCGTCGCGGCGTTGGCGCGCTTCCACGCCGAGGTGGCGCGCGCCGACGACCTTGGCGCGGGCCTCACGGCGCTCCTCGACGCCGTGGCGCGGACCAGCGACGTCCTCGGCCTCGAGGTCTGGCGCCTGACCGACGACGGCCGGCGCCTGGCGCTCGAGGCCCGCCACGGCGTCTCGGCGCGGTCGACGCTGGACGAGCCCCCCGACGCCGAGGGCATCGGTCTGGTGCGGGCCGTCTTCGAACGCGGCCGCCCGCTGGCCGTGCCCGACCTCGACCACGACGACGCGGCCGAACCGTTCGCCGGCCCGGGACCGCGACCGCGGCTCCTGCGCTCCGGCGCGGCGCAGGCGCTGGGCGTGCGCGCCGTCCGCGCCGAACCGGTGCGCGTCGACGGCACGGTGCGCGCGGTGCTGGTGGCGCTGCTCGCCGCGCCCGAGGCGCTCGATGACGTCGCCGCGCGCTTGGGCTGGTGGCTGACGCGCGCGCACGAGGCGCTGACGCCCTGGCTGCACGGGCGCGCCGGCCACCTCGAGCACGGGCGGCTGCGCGAGGCGATCGACGAGGCGCAGCTGGGGCTGGTGACGTGCGACGGCGCCGGCCGGCTGACGCTGGTCTCGAAGATGATGACGCGCGCGGGCTTCGTCGGCGAGGTCGGCGACCCACCCGAGCGCTGGCGCCACGCCTGGAACCTCACCACCGCCGACGAGGAGCCGCTGGTGCTCGGCGCCGACCCCCTGTCGCGCGCCCTGCGCGGCGAGCGGATCCTGGCGGGGCGGGTGCGCTCGCGCAGCATCACCGGCCGCTCGCGCCACTGGCGCGTCGACGCCGCGCCGCTCTTCGGCCGCGACGGCCAGCCGTACGGCGCCCGCGCGACCTTCCTCCGCGACGACACCACGCGCGACGACGAGCCCGATCCGGTCGCGGCGACCAGCGACGTGGTGCTCCGCGACTTCCGCCTGCTGCTCGACCGCGCCGGCGAGCTGGCGGCCGCCGTCGCCGAGGGGCACGAGCTCGCCAGCATCTGGCCGGCGCTCGACGCCTTCGTCGCCGCCACCACCCCGGCGCGCCGCTGGTACCTCGAGCGCGGCGCCCGCGAGGACGTCCGCACCGAAGCGGGCGACGACGCCGACCTGCTCGCGCACGGCGGCGTCGACCCGCGGCCGCCGCGGCAGAGCGACGAGGAGCTGCCCCCCGACCGGCGCGTGGTGGCGATGCTGCGGACGGGGCCGCGCGTGCTCGGTCGCTTGACGCTCATCGCCGACGAACCGGGCGCGCTCGACGAACGGCACGCCACCGCGGCCGTGATGGCGGCGAACCTCGTGGCGGTCGCGGTCGACCACGCCGACCTGGTGGTGCAGGAGCGCCGCCTGCGGCGCGTGGCCGAGGCCTCCGCCACCCACTTCCGCCGCATGTTCGACGCCACCCCGCTCGCGGTGGCGCTCGCGACGCTCGACCACGCGGTGGTCCTCGACGTGAACCCCGCCTTCGCGGCGCTCGTCGGCCAGCCCGCGGAGGACCTGCTGGGTCGCCCGCTCGGCGAGGCGCTGGGGACCACCTCGAGCGACCTCGCGGGCGACCTGCGCGCGCGCGTGACCGCGGGCGTGCCAGTGAAGACCGAGGAGGTCGAGCTCGCGCGCGGCGACGGTCGGCCGCTGCACGGGCTGGTCTCGGCCGAGCGCACCGAGCACGAGGGGCGCCCGGCGATGCTGCTCACGATCGTCGACGTCACCGACCGGCTGGCGCAGGAGGCGCGTATGCGCCAGCTCGCCACGTTCCGCGAGAAGCTGATGGGGTTCATCGAGCAGACCCTCGACGAAGGCTTCGAGGGGGCGATCTTCTTCCAGCGGCTGGTGGAGAGCGCGGTCGCCGCCACCCCGGGCGCCGAGGCCGGCAGCCTGCTCCTGCGCGACGACGAGGGCGACCGGTACCGCTTCGCCGCCGCGGTCGGCTACGACCTCGAGCACCTGGCGCCGGTGACCTTCGGCGACGACGAGATCCACGTCTCCGAGCACGCCATGCACCCGGTGGTGGTGCACGACTACGCCGAAGCGCGCGGCGACGACGAGCGCGGCCGGCTGCTGCGCCGCCATGGCCGCACCGAGGACATCCGCGCGACGCTCACGGTCCCGATCGTGCTGAGCGGGCGCCGGGTGGCGGCGCTGTGCCTCGACAGCTTCTCCTCGCCCGACGCCTTCGGCGAGGAGGCGCACCGCCTGGCCGAGGCCTTCGGCGCGCAGGTGGCGACGCTGGTCCGGCGCCGCTCGCTCGAGCTGGCGCTCGAGCGGATGGCCTACCACGACCACCTGACCGGCCTCCCGAACCGCATCCTCTTCCGCGACCGGCTCGTGCAGGCGGTCGCGCGGGCGCGCCGCAACGGCCGCAAGGGGGCGGCGCTCTTCCTCGACCTCGACAACCTGAAGGTCACGAACGACACCCTCGGCCACGCCGTGGGCGACGCGCTGCTGCGAAGCGTCGCGCAGCGGCTGCAGAAGGCGGTCCGCGAGGAAGACACGGTCGCGCGCATCGGCGGCGACGAGTTCACCATCGTGCTGCCCGAGATCCCCGACGCCGCGGCGGCCGCGCGCGTGGCCGAGAAGCTCCTGGACGCCTTTCGCACCCCGTTCCAGGTCTCGGGCCACGAGGTCCATACCTCCGCCAGCATCGGCATCACGCTCTTCCCGGACGACGCCATCGGCGCCGACGCGCTCATCCAGCACGGCGACACCGCCATGTACCAGGCGAAGAACCATGGCAAGGACCGGTACCACTTCTTCACCCGCGACATGAACCGCGACCTGCTCGAGCGCGCCTCGCTCGAAGCGCAGCTGCGCAAGGCGCTCGAACGCGACGAGTTCGTCCTGCATTACCAGCCGCGCGTGGCGCTGGCCGACGGGCGCGTCACGTCGGTCGAGGCGCTGGCGCGCTGGCCGCACCCCGAGCGCGGCTGGGTGCCGCCGAGCGCCTTCATCCCGGTGGCCGAAGACTCCGGGCTCATCGGCGCGATCGGCCGCCGGCTGCTCACGCTCGCGTGCACGCAGGGGCGCCGCTGGGTCGACGCCGGCACGCCCACCGTGGTCGCGTTCAACCTCTCCGCGCGCCAGTTGCAGGAGCGCGACCTGGTCGTCCACATCGAGGGGGTCCTGGCCGCGACCGGCCTCGCGCCGGAGTACCTCGAGATCGAGCTGACCGAGTCGGCGGTCATGCGCAACGTCGAGGAGAACGTGAAGACGCTCACCGCGATGCGCGCGCTGGGCATCCGCGTCTCGATCGACGACTTCGGCACCGCCTACTCGTCGCTCAACTACCTGAAGCGGCTGCCGGCCACGGCGCTCAAGGTCGACCAGTCGTTCGTGGCCGACCTCGGCGACCCGCTCGGCTCGCCCCACGATGCCGGCATCGTGCGCGCGATCGTCGCGCTCGCCCGGACGCTCGACCTCACCGCGATCGCCGAGGGCATCGAGACCCCCGCGCAGCTCGCCTTCCTGCGCAAGGTCGGCTGCGACCAGGGGCAGGGCTACCTGTTCGGGCACCCGGTGCCGGCAGCGGAGATCGACGTCGTCCTAGCGGCGGGGGTGGTTCCCATGCCGCCCTCGGCCACGGGCTCCGAGGGGGCCGCGTAGGCCATGATGCATCCATGGACCTCGAACTGAACGGGAAACGAGCGCTCGTCACGGCCGCCAGCGGTGGCCTCGGTTACGCCGTCGCCTCGGCCCTCGCGGGCGAAGGGGCGCGCGTGGTGCTGTGCTCGCGCGACGCCACGCGCGCCGAAGCGGCCGCCCAGCGCATCGCCGACGCCACCGGCGCCGAGGTGCACGGCGTCGCCGCCGACGTCGCCGACGCGGCCAGCCTCGAAGCGCTGTTCGCGACCGCGCTCGAGCGCCTCGGCGGCCTCGACGTGCTGGTGAACAACGCCGGCGGCCCCCCGCCGGGCACCTTCGTCGACCTGGACGAGGCGAAGTGGGCGCGCGCCTTCGAGCTCACGCTCATGAGCGTCGTGCGCAGCATCACGCTGGCGCTGCCGGCCTTCGAGGCGGCTGGCGGCGGGCGCGTGCTGACGCTGCTGTCGTCGAGCGTCAAGACGCCGCTCCCCAACCTCATGCTGTCGAACGTCTTCCGCCCCGGGCTGGCCGGGATGATCAAGTCGCTGGCGATCGAGCTGGGGCCGAAGAACGTCCAGTTCGTGGGCCTGGCCCCCGGGCGCGTCGACACCGAGCGCATCCGCGAGCTCGACGCGGCGGCGGCGGCGAAGCAGGGCACCACGCCCGAGGCGGTGCGCGCCGCCTCGCTGGCCACGATGCCGATGGGCCGCTTGGGCCACCCCGACGAATTCGGCCGCGTCGGCGCCTTCCTGTGCTCCCCGGCCGCCAGCTACGTCAACGGCTCGGTGGTGCTCGTCGACGGCGGCGCCGTCCGGGCGCTCTAGCACCGCGACCCAGCGCCAGCGGCGCGCGGCACCGCTAGGCGGCGCCGCGCGCCGTGTCCGTCACCGCTCCCGCTCGAGCTCCACGGCCCCGATGCCGCCGTCGATCGTCAGCTCGATGCGCGCGCTCGGCGCGGCGCCGGCGAAGCCCGGCGTCGTGTAGACGCGGTCG
>JARGGE010000182.1 GCA_029210865.1 Trueperaceae bacterium | reverse complement strand
CTGGCGCGACCGCGGGCTCGCCGGCGCGGTCGCCACCGCGGTGCGCGCGAGCGGCCTGGCCGATCGCACGCTGGTCTCGAGCTTCAGCCCGCTGGCGCTGGCGCGCCTGCGGCTGCGCGCGCCCGAGCTGCGCATCGGCTACCTGTGGAGGGCGCACGCGGCGGTGCCGCGCTGGCTGCGCTCGCCGTGGCCGGCGGGCTGGCTGCACGCCGACGCGCTGCATCCCGAGCACCCGCTCGTGACGCCCGAGGCGGTGGCGGGCTGGCACCGGGGCGGCGCGCTCGTGCAGACCTGGACGGTCAACGCCGATGCCGACGTCGCCCGCGTGCGCGCCGCGGGGGCGGACGGTATCATCGGCGACGACCCCCACGCGCTGCGGCGCGCGCTCGCCGCGACCGCCGCGGGCGAACCCCCCGAGGAGGCCGCGTGAGCATCCCTCGCTTCAAGCTCGTCACGTCCAACGACATCGACCGCTTCGAGGAGCGCCTGAACGCCTACCTCGAGCAGCTCGATCGCGACGAGATGGTCGTGGACGTCAAGTTCGCGACCGCCCCGGGCGCCCTCGGCGTCGAGTTCTCGGCCCTCGTCCAGACGCAGAAGACCGAGTCCTGGTCGTGAGGTCCTCCGCGTGCGCCGCGCCGCGCACGCGCTAAGCTGACGCATATGTCCACGACCCTCGTCCTGGCCGTCGACGACGAGCCGGCGCTGCTGAAGATCACCGAGCGGACGCTGCAGCGCGGCGGGTACGACGTGCTGACCTTCGACGACCCGCGCGACGCGGTCGCCGAGATGGTCGAGGGGCTGCGGCCGGACGTCATCGTCAGCGACATCCACATGCCGGCCGTGGACGGCTACGAGTTCTACCGCCGCGTGCGCGAGATCCCCGAGCTGCGCGGGGTCCCCTTCCTCTTCCTCACCGCCCTCGAGGACCGCGCGAGCATGCGCAAGGGGATGGCGCTCGGCGCTGACGACTACCTCACCAAGCCGTTCCGCGCCGAGGAGCTGCTCGACGCGGTCGAGGTGCGGTTGCGCCGGATCGCCGAGCTGCAGCGGCCGCTCGAGGGGATCGTCACCGCGACGGGCTTCGGGCACCCGCGCGTGCAGCGCGACGGCGAGCGCCTCGACTGGGAGTCGCTCAAGGCCCTGGAGCTGCTGTTCTACCTGCTCGAGCACCGCGGCGGCGCCACCACCTTCGAGGTCGCCGAGGCGCTCTGGCCGGGCAAGACCGAGTCCAAGGCCTCCTCGTCGTTCCACACCACGCTCTACCGGCTCCGCAAGGTCATGGGGGGCGAGATCGTCGAGTCCGCCAACCGCCGCTACTACCTGCAGGACAAGTTCACCATCGAGTACGACGTCGAGCAGTACCGCGCGCTCGCCAAGCGCGCCCGCGACTCGCGGATCGCGAGCGACTACCGCGCGGCGGTCGACCGCTACGCCGGTCACTACCTCACCGGGATGGAGGGGGCCTGGCTCGAGGAGATCCGCGCGACGCTGCAGGCGGAGCACCTCGCGCTCCTGCACGCCGCTGCCGAGTCCGCCGGCGAGGAGGCCGACCTCGACCGCGCCACCGCGCTGTACCAGCGCATGACCGAGCACGAGCCGTTCTCGGAACTCGCGTGGGAGGGCCTGGCGGCTGCCTGGGAGGCGCGCGGCGAGCGCCACCGCGCCGACGAGGCGCGCGCCCGCTTCGAGCGGCTGATGGCCGAAGGCTGACCCCACCGCCGGCGCGCGCTGCCGGCCGCCCCTGGAGGCACCCCGTGTACCAACTCGATCTGACCGGCAAGCGCGCCCTCGTCATGGGCGTCACCAACCAGCGGAGCCTCGCCTGGGCGCTCGCGCAGCCGCTCGCCGCCGCGGGCGCGACCATCGCCTACAGCTACCAGGGCGAGCGCCTGCGCCCGACCCTCGAGAAGCTGACCGAGGACCAACCCGGCGCCACCCTGCACGCCTGCGACGTCACCGACGACGCCCAGCTCGACGCCCTGTTCGCCGAGCTCGGCCGCGACGGCGGTTCGCTCGACTTCGTCGTCCACGCCCTCGCCTACGCCCCGCCCGCCACCTTCGAGGCGGCCTTCGTCGACACGCAGCGCGAGGACTGGAAGCTGGCGATGGACGTCTCGGCGTACTCGCTCGTCGCCGTCGCGCAGCGCGCGCGGCGCCTGATGCCCCAGGGCGGCTCGATGGTGACCCTCACGTACCTCGCCGCCGAGCGGGTGGTGCCGCACTACAACATGATGGGCGTCGCCAAGGCGGCCCTGGAGGCCTCGGTGCGCTACCTGGCCTACGACCTCGGGCCCGAAGGCATCCGCGTCAACGCCATCTCAGCCGGACCGGTGCGCACGATCGCCGCGCGCTCGATCGCTGGCTTCGGCGACATGTACTCGGAGGCCGGACGCCAGTCGATGCTGCGCCGCAACATCACCGCCGACGAGGTGGGCGGGCTCGGCCTCTCGCTGCTGGTGCCCGAGCTGGGCGGCGGCGTCACCGGCGAGACCGTCTACGTCGACGCCGGCTTCCACGCGATCGGGATGTTCCTGCCGCAGGCCGCCGAGGACGCGGTCGGAGGCGCCGAGGGCTGACCGCGCGCCCGTGGTAGCGTCCCGCATGCCTTCGTTCGCGCGCGTTCCGGACCGTCGATGGCGTCGTTCGCGACCCCACGTCCGCCCGACCGCCCGCGCGGCGCGCGCCGCCGCGTAGTGGGCCCGACCCGTCGACCGCTCGCCCACCGAAGGACGCCCCATGACGCACCCGCACGCCCCCGAGGCCGGCGCCCCCGCGCTGGAGCCCGTGTTCCGCGAGGTCCTCGCCGACCTCGACACCCCGCTCACCGCCTACCTCAAGCTCGGCGGCCAGCCCTCCTTCCTGCTCGAGTCGGTCGAGCAAGGCGAGCGGGTGGCGCGCTACTCGTTTTTGGGGAGCGGCGCCCGCCGGCGCTTCGAGGCGCGCGGCCGGCAGCTCACCATCACCGAGGGCGGCCACAGCGAGACGCTCGAGACGGGCGACCCGCTGCGCGTCCTGTGGGACCGCACGGTGCGCCCGGTCGCCCCGCACCCGCTGCTGCCCGCCTTCTGGAGCGGCGTGGTCGGCTACGCCGCGTACGACCTGGTGCGGCTCTACGAGCGCCTGCCCGACGCCAACCCCGACGAGCTCGGCATCCCCGACCTGTGCTTCGTCGAGCCCGAGGTGGTCGTGGTGTTCGACCACCTGCGCCGCAAGGCCTACGTGGTCGCGCCGGCGCTCGTCGGCGACGCCGCCGACCGCGCCCGCGCGCAGGCGCTCGTCGACGCCACCTACCAGCGGCTGCGCGGTCCGCTGCCCGGCGTGCCCGGCGACCGGGCGGGGCAGCGCGTCACCTTCACCAGCAACTTCACGTCCGAGGCCTTCCGCGCCGCGGTCGCGAAGGCGGTGCGCTACATCCACGCCGGCGACGTCTTCCAGGTGGTCCCCAGCCAGCGCCTCTCCGGCGACCTCACGGTCCACCCGTTCGCGATCTACCGGGCGCTCCGCACGGTCAACCCGAGCCCCTACCTGGGGTACCTCGACCTGGGGCCCGTGACGCTCGTCGCCTCGAGCCCCGAGAGCCTGGTGCGCGCCGACGGTCGCCGTGTCGAGACGCGCCCGATCGCCGGCACGCGCAAGCGCGGCGCCACCCCCGAGGAAGACGCCGCGCTGGCCGACGAGCTGCGCGCCGACGCCAAGGAGCGCGCCGAGCACGTCATGCTCGTCGACCTGGGGCGCAACGACCTCGGCCGCGTCTGCGCGGCGGGCAGCGTGCGGGTCACCGACCTGATGTCGGTCGAGCGCTACTCGCACGTCATGCACCTGGTCTCGCGCGTCGAGGGGGAGCTCGCCGAGGGCCGCACCGCGCTCGACGCGCTCTCCGCGACGCTGCCGATGGGGACCGCCTCCGGCGCCCCGAAGGTGCGCGCGATGGAGATCATCGACGAGCTCGAGCCCGTCCGGCGCGGCCCCTACGCCGGCGCCTTCGGCTACCTCGCCGTGGGCGGCGACATGGACATGGCGCTCACCCTGCGCACGCTCGTGGCGACCGGCGGGCGCCTGCACCTGCAGGCCGGCGGCGGCGTCGTCGCCGACAGCGACCCCGAGTTCGAGTACCAGGAATCGCTCAACAAGCTCGCCGCCCTGCGGCGCGCGGTCGACCTCGCCGCGGAGGGCCTCGCGTGACCCGCGTCCTGATGATCGACAACTACGATTCGTTCACCTACAACCTGGTCCAGTACCTCATGGAGCTCGGCGCCGACGTCACCGTCTGGCGCAACGACGCCTTCACCTGGAGCGAGCTCGACGCGCTCGCGCCCGACGCGGTGGTCGTCTCGCCCGGTCCGTGCACGCCCACCGAGGCCGGCTACTCGGTGCCCGCGATCGAGCGCCTCAGCGGCCGCGTCCCCCTCCTGGGCGTGTGCCTGGGCCACCAGGCGATCGGCCAGGCCTTCGGCGGCCGGGTCGTGCGCGCGCCCGTGATCATGCACGGCAAGACCAGCGACGTCCGCCACGACGGCAGCGGCGTCTTCGCGGGCCTGCGCGACGGCGTCACCTGCACGCGCTACCACTCGCTGGTGGTGCAGGCGCCGCCGCCCGAGCTCGTCACCAACGCCTGGGTCGACGAGGCCGGCGGCCGCACGATCATGGGGCTGCGCCACGTCGCGCACCCCACCTGGGGGGTGCAGTTCCACCCCGAGAGCGTGCTCACCGAGGACGGCCACGCCATGCTCGTCAACTTCCTGGCGCTGGCGCGCGGCGGTCCGGCGGCGTGACGCGGGCGCCTGACGCCGACCTGGGCCGCGACGTGGGCCGCGACGTGGGCGGCGACGTGGGCGGCGACGTGGGCGGCGACGCGGCCGGCGGCGCGGTCGACGTCACCGTCGTGATCCCGACGCGCGACCGGCGGCCGTTGCTCGAGCGCAAGCTGCGGGCGCTCGAGGCCGAGGCGGCCGTCGGTGCGGAGGGCGGCGCGCGCTTCGAGGTGGTCGTGGTGGCGGACGCCTGCCGCGACGACACCGAGGCCTTCCTCGCGGCCTACCGCCCGCCCTACCCGCTGCGCTGGCTCCGCGGCCCCGGCCTGCACGCCGCCACCGCCCGCAACCTCGGCGCCGCCGAGGCGCGCGGCGACGTCCTGCTGTTCTCGGACGACGACGTCGTCCCGCCGCCCGGCTGGGTGGAGGAGAACCGACGGTTGCACGCGGCGACCGGGTTCGTGGGGCTGTCGCGGCAGCGGTTGCCACCCCACCTGACGCAGGGCGACGCGCTCGACCGCGTGGCCGGATGGTGGAACACGAACGGGCGCTCGACCAGCCTGCGGCGCGCGCTCTTCGAGGCCCTCGGTGGCTACGACCCGGCCTTCTCCACCTACGGCGGCGAGGACCCCGACCTCGGTTGGCGCCTGCGGCGCGCGGGCGCCCGCTTCCGGCTGCTGCCGCGGCACGTGGTCGAGCACTGGGACGAGGGCTACGGTCAGCACCTCGAGGCCAAGGCGCGCTCGGCGGGGCGCGCCCACGTGGCGGTGTGGCGCAAGCACGGCGACGCGCGCATCGCCTGGGCGCTCGGCGTGCACCCCTGGAGCCTCGCGATCAAGCGGGCGCTGCTCCGTGGGCCCGTCGGCCGCGCGTGGCCCCCCGACCGGCGCGCGTGGGAACTGGCCTACGCCGAGGGCGCCGCCGCGGCGCTCGCCGAGGAGCGCGGGTGACCGCGGCGCCGCTCGTCAGCGTGCTCGTACCCACGCACGATCGCCCCGAGACCGTGGTGCGCGCCGTGCGCGGCTGGCGGGGCCAGCGCCTGGCCGGTGCCGGTGAGGCGCCGGCGCTCGAGGTGGTGGTGGTCGTCGACGGCGCGGCGCCGGCCACCGTCGGCGCGCTGGCGGCCGCGGCGGGCGACGACCCGCTCGTGGCCGTCCATCCCCAGGCCCACGCGGGCCCGGCCGAGGCGCGCAACCGCGCGCTCGACCACGCGCGCGGGCGCTACGTGCTGTTCGCCGACGACGACGTCGTGCCCGCCGACGAGGGCGTCGTCGCGCGCTGGCTCGCGCGGGCGGCCGCGGGCGGCGCCTGGGCCGCGCGGATGACGGTGCCGGACGAGCT
>JARGGE010000181.1 GCA_029210865.1 Trueperaceae bacterium | reverse complement strand
ACCTGCAGCGTCAGCCGGGCGTCGTCCGTCGAGCGGTGCGTCTGGGGGCCGGCGCCCAGCACGCCCGTCTCGGTGGCGGCGCGCTCGAGCTTGGCGCGTCCGTGGCGCAGGCCGCGCGCGAGCGCGTAGGCGCGCATGGCGCACTCGAAGCCGCGCAGCCGCTCGCGCCGGCCCCAGGCGGTCGCCGACTGGCGCACCATGCGCTCGTCGAAGGGGGCGTTCCAGGCGATCACCCGGCGGCCGGCCGCGACCTCGAGGAGGGTGCCGTACACCTCGTCGAAGGTCGGCGCGTCGTGCAGGTCGTCCATCGTGAGCCCGTGAACGCGGCTCGCGCCCGGCGGCACCACCCCCGAGCGCGGCCGCACGAGCGACTCGAGCAGCACGCCGCCGTCGGGGCCGACGACGCCCACCTCGATGACCTCGTCGGCGTAGCCGAGGCCGGTGGTCTCGGTGTCGAGCACGACGAAGTCGTCGAGGAGCAGCGCACGGATCCACGAGCGGCCGGCGGCGATGCCGCTCGCGGGGTCGGCGTCGGTGCGGACGGCCGCCCGGTGCAGCGAGCCGCGCCCCGGGAGCGCCACCACGTCGCGGCGCGCGCCGGCGGCGCGGGTGCCGGCGCTGCCGGCGGGACGGTCGTTCGAGCGCGAGGGATCGATCGAACCGGGTGCCCGCGGCGGAGCGGCGGGTGCGCGCGGCGTGGCGTCGGCCTCGCGGAAGAGCGCGACGCTGCGGCCGTCGAGGTCGAGCCAGCCCGCGGGTTCGCCGCGCGGTTCGAGCCCGGCGAAGCGCAGGTCGTTCTCGGGTTTGAGCCCGTGAGGGACGTCGCTCCAACGGGCGTACCGGGGGGCGCTCACGCGCGCAGGCTACCGCGCCCCCCGAGGCCGGCGCGTCGGCCGTTGGACGGCGGCCGAGCGAGTAAGAACCCCGTCAGACCGTCTCCGTAGACTTCAGACGTGGATTGAAGGTCTCCTCCCAAGACCTCCCGCCCTCTTCCGAACGACGAACCCCGCGCCTCCCTCGCGGGGTTCACCCTTCTGGTCCGCCGACGGTGGCCTCCCTCGCGGGGTTCACCCTTCTGGCCGGATGATGGTGGCCTCCCTCGCGGGGTTCACCCATTCCCGGCCCGCCGAGCGGCCGGCGTCAGAGGCCGGGGAAGAGCGCCCGGTTCCAGGGGATCCCCGCGAGCACCACCGCGAGCGAGAGCCCGAACCAGAGGATCGCGCGCCCGTGCTTGCCGGCGTCGTTCTTGGCCCGCCGGACCATCACGGAGCCGACGTGCGCCAGCACGACCGCCACGATCATGTACGTCGCGTGCTCGACCACGAAGAAGCGCAGCGCCGCGTCCGCCATGGCGGCGCTCATGTTGGCCAGGCCCGCCTGCACGAGCGGGCTCACGAAGTAGAGCGCGAAGCCCAGCAGCAGCTGCAGGTCCATGCTCGAGACGAAGACGAGGTTCGCGATCCGGTGCCGCTTCTCGAAGGAGCGGCCCGACAGGCGCGCCTGGAGCGCCCAGACGATCGCGACGAGCGCGGTGACGAGGACGAGCCAGCGGGTGAGGTTGTGGGTGTGGAGCAGGGCTAGGTACATGCGCAGGACCTCCGGGGCCGCGGCGCCTGGGGCACCGGGCACGACGCCCCAGCCTACCCGTCGGGGGCGGGCCGGCGGGTCGCTGCGCCTGGTAGCCTCGGGTCATCGGAGGGACGCATGGCCACGGTGGTCGTCTCGGAGTGGATCGATGGCGCGGCGCTCGAGCGGATCGCGGCGCGGCACGAGTTGGTGTACGACCCGCAGCTGCACGCCGACGTGCCCGCGCTGCACGCCGCCTTGGCGGACGCCGACGCCTGGGTGGTGCGCAACCAGTCGCGCGTCGACCGCGCCGCGCTCGCGGTGGCGCCGGGCCTGCGCGTGGTGGGTCGCGTGGGGGTCGGGCTCGACAACCTCGACCTGACCGCGCTGCGCGAGCGTGGGGTCGCCGTGACGTGGGCGCCCGGCACGAACGCTGCGAGCGTCGCGGAGTACGTCCTGGGCGCCCTGGTGCACCTGTGGCGGCGCTTCGACGGCGCCACCGAGCACGTGCGCGGCGGGGGTTGGGACCGCCCTGCCTTCATGGGGCGCGAGGCCTTCGGGCGCACGCTCGGGCTGATCGGTCTGGGCGACATCGGCGCGCGCGTGGCGCGGCGGGCGCGCGCCTTCGGGCTCGAGGTCGTCGCTAGCGACCCGGCGCTGCACGACGCGTCCTTCGCGGTCCAGGAGCTGGGCGTGGCCCTGCTGCCCGTCGACGAGCTCCTCGCGCGCAGCGACGCGGTGAGCCTGCACGTGCCGCTGGTGCCGGGCACCCGCGGCCTCATCGACGCCGAAGCCCTCGCGCGCATGCGCCCCGACGCCCTGCTCGTCAACACCTCGCGCGGGGGCCTGATCGACGAGGCGGCGCTGGCGACGGCGCTCCGCGAGGGCCGCCTGGGCGGGGCGGCGCTCGACGTGCGCGATCACGAACCGCCCGGCGACGGCGACCCGCTGGCCGGCGCGCCGCGGCTGCTGCTCACCCCGCACGTGGCCGGCGTGACGGTCGAGTCGAACGCCCGCGCCTCGCGGCACGTGGCCGACGAGGTGCTCCGGGCGCTGGCGGGCGAGGGGCTGCGCACGCCCGTGCGCTGAGGGCCGGTCAGGCGCCGAAGGGCAGCGGCGTTCGCGCCGCCAGCGCCTCCTCGACGCGTAAGCACAGCTCCACCGCGACGCGTCCGTCCTCGGCGCCCGCGGGCACCGGGGTGCCCTCGCGCACCGCGCGTACGAAAGCGCGCGTTTGCCGCACGACGTCGTAGGCGTGGCCGGTAGCGACCGGCACGTGCTGGTCCTCGGCGTCGCCGTCGTGGGGGTGCAGCACCAGCCCGACGTCGGGCTGTGGGTCGAGGTCGAAGGCGCCGCGCCAGTGGCCGCGCAGCGAGGCCTCGCCGCCGACCAGCTCGAGCGCGATCGCGTAGCGGGCGGCCGCGATCGTGCGGGTCACGAGGGCCCAGCGGTCGCCGCCGTCGGCGGCCGGCGCGAAGCGCAGGCGCACGTCGAGGTTCTCGTGCAGGCCCGTGCGTCCGGGCCGCGAGGAGGACCAGGCGGCGACCTCGGTGGGGTCGCCGAGGTACCAGCGTGCCAGGTCGAGGTAGTGCACCGGCTCTTCGAGGACGCTCGAGCCGAGCCGGTTCGGGTCCGCCTTCCAACCGCCGGCGCCGGCCCGGTGCGGGCGCCGCCAGAGCCCGAGGCGCAGGTGCAGCGGTTCGCCGATTCGGCCGGCGTCGAGCAGCGCCTTGACGCGCTCGAAGAGCCGGAAGACGCGGAACTCGTGACCGACCGCCAGCACCCGGTCGCTGGCGCGGGCGGCCGCGGCCAGCGCCCGCGCCGAGGCGAGGTCGATGGCCATCGGCTTCTCGACCAGCACGTGCTTGCCCGCCGCCAGCGCGCGCTGCGCCTGGACGGCGTGGAGGTCGTTGGGGCTCGCGACGACGACCGCCTCGAGGTCGGCGGCGAGCAGTTCGTCGAGGTCGCTGGTGGCGGGCACGCCCCAGGCCTCGCGCACGCGGGCCGCGCCCGCCTCGCTGCCCGTGGCCACGGCGACGAGCTCGGCGCCGACGGCCGCGAAGGTGCGCCGGTGGACGTCGGCCCAGCGCCCCGCGCCGACCAGCCCGAAGCGCAGCGGCGACGCCGTCACAGGGCGCGGACGGTGGCGCGCGGTCGGTCGTCGACGGTCTCGTGCGGCCAGCGCGGGTCCCACGTGAGGTTGCGCAGCGGCTCGCCCTCGGCCCCGAGCAGGAAGGTGTCCTCGCTCTTGGCCCACGGCAGCGACGGGTTCCAGGCGAGCGGCATGCCGGCGAGCAGCGGCCGCCCCTCGTCAGGGACCGCGAGCCAGTCGCGCGGCAGGTAGCCGGCCGGCCCCCCCTGGTGGTGCTCGGTCCAGGCGTCGGGCGCGCCGATGGCGGCGTACGCCGCGCGCGCTGCGTCGAGCACCGCACGCGTCCGGACGTCCGCGCGCGAGGCCGCCAGCATCGCGGCCTCGACGGTCCAGACCCGCTGCAGCGCCTCGAGCGCGCGCTCCGGGGCGGGCCCGAAGCTCACGGCGCGTGAGAGCGAGGCGACGAGCCCGAAGCGCAGGGCGCACACGACGATCAGCCCCACGCGGCCGAAGGGGAGGTCGCTCGGCACCGGGTGGCGCACGTGCCCGAAGCGCCCCTCGCCGGCGACGAGCACCACCGGCAGGTCGACGGCGGCCGCGCGCAGGGCGCCCTGCACGGCGGCGGCCACGTCGCGTTCGCTCCCGCCGGGCTCGAGCGTGCCGGCGACGTCGGTGAGCGCATGGCTCGCGGCGGCGCCGACCGCCGCCATCCGCGCCTGCTCGACCGCGAGCAGCGGCTGCCGCACCTCCACCAGGTCGATGGCGTCCGGGCCGCCGTCGTCGAGGGTGGCGTGCCCCTGCAGCAGCCCTTGCATGCGTCGCTCGCGGGCGCCGGGGTCGTACCAGTCGACGACCTCGACGCGCACGCCCGGCGGCAGCTCCTCGGCCTCGAGGCGTGCGGCCTCGATGCCGTTCGTCACCACGGTCACGCCGTCGCGGGTGGCGATCGCCTCGGCGATCGGCGCCCCCTCGCGGTGCACGAGCAGGTCGCCACCGCCGGTGAGCCAGGCGAGGTTCTCGGCGCGGCGCACCCGCAGCGCGTCCGCGGCGCGGGCGTCGAGCAGGTCGGCGACGCGCGCGAGCTTGGTGGCGAGCTCGCCGCGGCGCGCCCGTGGGTCGAAGCCGAGCGCCTCGGGCGCCGCCCCGAGCGCGCGGGCGGCGGCCGCCAGGACCTCGCTCACGGCATCGCCTCGAGCAGTGGGCCGGCGCCGGCGTCCGGTGCGTCGAGGTCGCCCAGACCGGCGAAGGCCGGGTCGTCGTCGCGGTCCTCGGTCACGTCGGCGAGCGCGACGGGGCCCCGCGTGGCGACCGAGCGCAGCACCGCCAGCGAGGTGCGCAGCGTGTCGATGCCGTCCTGGACGGAGGCGACCGCCCGCGTGGCGCCCTGCGTCAGCTCGGCGTGGAACTGCGCGATCTGCCCGCGGTACGGGTCGTCGCCCGGGTTCGTCCAGCGCGTCTCGCCCTCGCCGTCCCGGAGCGTGATCCGTCCGGGCCAGTCGACCGTCACCAGCCCGTCCGGACCGACGTACGTGTGGCGCTCGACCGGATCGACGCCGCTGGGCAACCCCCACGAGACCTGGACCTGGCCGACCGAGCCGTTCGGGTAGGCGAGCGTGATCAGCGCGCTGTCGAGCGCCCGGTGGCGGATGTGGGCGACCTCGGGCTTGCCGTCCGAGAAGGTGTACCCGCGGGCGGCGACCTCGTCGGGCTGGCTCTCGAACACGGTGCCCCATAGGTGGAACAGGTGGCAGCACATGTCGATGATCGGCCCGCCGTTCGCGAGCGCGTCGTGCATCAGGCGCTTGGGGCGGATGCCGGCGGTGATCGTCGCCTGCGCCAGCAGCGGTCGCCCTACGCGCGCCGCGACCTCGATCAGCTGCGGGAAGGCCGGGTCGAAGCGGCGCATGAAGCCGATCCGCAGCTCGCGCCCCGCGGCCGCCGCCGCCTCCATCGCGCGCGCGTCGCCGAGCGTGAGCGCGATCGGCTTCTCGCAGAGCACGTGCGCGCCCGCGGCGAAGGCCGCGATGGTGAGGCGCGCGTGCAGGTAGGTGGGGGTGCAGACGCTCACGACGTCGGGGCCGAGCGCGAGGGCCTCGTCGGCCTCGGCCAGCGCCGTCGCGCCCGTCTCGGCCGCCGCGGCCCGCGCCCGGTCCATGTCGGGGTCGACCACCGCGAGCACGCGGGCGCCCACCGCCGCCCAGTGGCGAGCGTGGCGCGCGCCCATGTCGCCGGCGCCGAGGACCACGGCCGTCAGCGGGGCGCTCACGGGTAGCCCCGGTACCACGTGGGCGAGGCGTCGGCGACGGTCGGACCGGCGCCGAAGCGGCGGTGGCGGTGCCAGGGGCGGGCGCGCTCGACGAGCGCGCGCAGCTGGTGCAGGTAGGGCACCGAGCGCTCGCGCAGGCGCTCCTTGAGGGCCTCGAGGTCGGGGTAGGCGGTCA